>JAASTM010000048.1 GCA_021767325.1 Spirochaetales bacterium | reverse complement strand
CTCATGTCTGTCCCCGATCACAGTTTTTCCAGGTTCTTTCTCCCAGCATATATCCTGACATTTGGGACACCGCTCGGCAAACTTGCACCCCGCCGGCAATTCGAACATATTCGGTACAATTCCCGGGATGGTGTTCAAACGCGGCCGCTCCGCATCAATATCCGGAATCGAGCTCAGCAGCCCCTCCGTATATGGATGCGCCGGATGGTGAATTATGTCCTGTGTGTACCCGGTTTCTACGATCTTTCCGCAGTACATGATATTTACCCGGTCGGTGAGCTCGGAGATAACCGCCAGGTCGTGAGTGATGAGAATAAGCGCAGATCCCGTTTTTTCCGATAGCTGCTTCATAAGCTTTAATATCTGTGCCTGGATTGTAACATCCAGAGCGGTTGTCGGTTCATCAGCTATAATCAGATCCGGATTCGATGCAAGCGCAATTGCAATAATTACCCTCTGCCGCATCCCTCCGCTGAACTGATGCGGATAGTTATTCAGTCTTTCTTCAGCATTCGGAATGCCGACGCTCTGCAGAAGGTCAATGCATCGTGTGCGCCGCTCTTCTCTGGTGAGGGAGGTGTGGATTATGAGCACCTCTTCCAGCTGCTTGCCGATCGTATACACCGGGTTTAGCGATGTCATCGGATCCTGAAAAATCATTGAAATTTCTTTTCCACGAATCGTAGTCATGTAGGATTCGGGTTTCTTCAAAAGGTCGATACCTTTGAAAAGGATTTCTCCGCCTTCTATTATTCCGGGTTCATCAATAAGGCGGATAACCGAGAAGCCGGTTACTGATTTCCCTCCACCGGATTCTCCGACAATCCCCAGAATTTCTCCCTGCTCCAGGTCGAAACTCACTGAATCGACCGCCTTTACAATACCCTTATATGTATGGAAGTAGGTCTTCAGGTTCTTTACTTCCAATATTTTCTTCTGTTCACTCATCACGCGTACCTATCTTAGCCTTGGATTCAACTCATCTCTGAGAAAATCGCCTAGTAGATTTATTCCGAAGACGATAAACACAATGTATAGTCCTGGAAAAAACGATACCCACCACAGTCCGCTGTAGAGTACCGCAAAGCCTTCACTACACAACATACCCAAGGTAGGCCGTGTAACCGGAACTCCTAAGCCGAGAAAACTCAAAGTCGCCTCGATAAGAATGAAAGAACCGACCTGAATCGTAGACAGTACAATTACCGAGGTGAGTACATTCGGCAGGACCTGTTTGAAAATGATTCGAATATTGGAAAAGCCGATTACCCGCGAAGCTTCAATGTACTCCTTCTTCTTCACCGTCAGAGTCTCACCCCGCACGATTCGGGCGTACCTTACCCAGCCTATCAGAGTCAGGGCTATCAGAACGTTCAAAATACTCCTGCCAAATGTTGTCATAAGGAACAGCGCGATCAACATACTGGGAAAGGAGAGCTGTATATCGGCTATCCGCATGATAACCGACTCGAGACGGCCGCCTACATATCCGGCAATCAATCCTACGATTATGCCCATACAAGCGGCAAAGAACACACCTACGAACCCGATAAAGAGCGAGACCCTGCTCCCGTATACTATCGCACTGAGCATATCGCGTCCCTGTTGGTCGGTCCCCAGGAAAAACTGGTTGTCGCCGCCTTCTATCCAAGCCGGTGGTTGGTATGCATTAGAGAGACTCAGGCCGGCTAAAGAATACGGATCCTGAGGTACAATATACGGTCCGAAAATAGCAATAAGCAAAGCGCTCAGGATCATGAGCGATGCAATTATGGCTGTCGGCGACTTTTTATAGTTATGCAAAAACTCAGATCGTAAAAATTTTTGCAATTTAGTGCGGTGCAAATTCAATGGAACCCCCTACAGATCTACTCTCGGATCGATGAGCGTATAAAGTATATCTACTACGAAATTGATTACTACGAACAGGACCGCCACAAACAAAAGGTATGCCGATACTATCGGCCTATCCAAGTTTTTAATGGCATCAATCAGCAGCTTACCCATACCTGGCCATGCATAAATTGTCTCGGTTATAGTGGTGAAAGCAATCAACTCTCCTAACTGTAGTCCGAAGATTGTCACTACCGGAATCATAATATTCTTAAGGGCATGCTTAAACAGTACGTCCCGGCGGCTGACTCCCTTCGCCTTGGCAAACTTGATATAATCCTGGCGCATTGTCTCCAGCATCCCGGCCCGTACGAGTCGGATTATTGTGGCGATATTTATACCTGCCAGGGTTATTGAAGGCAGAATTATATGCCGCAGGCCATCAATAGTAGCCAAGCTGGTCTTTATTCCCAGTATGGAGCCGACCATTCCCCGGCCAGAAACCGGAAACCAGCCCAGCCTCACACTCAGAAAAAAGATCAGCATCATACCAACCCAGAACGAGGGCAGCGATATTCCGGCAATGGATCCGCCCATAATGACCTTGCTGATCTTACTTTTCGGGTATGCGCCGGCAAATACGCCGAAGCTTATTCCTATGGTAATCGTCAGAAACATTGCTACAATCACAATCTCGAGGGTTGCCGGAAAACGACTGGCTATCAGTTTCAAAGCCGGCTGAAAATGGGTATATGATCGCCCGAAATCCCCCTGCAAAGCGTTACCCAAAAAAATCAGATACTGGTGATATAAAGGTTTGTCCAGGCCGAGCTTTTCAACGACTTGATCGACTTGGGCTTGGGAAGCTCTTTCAGGAAGCATCGTGTGAACCGGGTTGCCGAGAACACTGGTCATAAAAAAGACAATCATGGATACTACCAGCAATACTAGCACCATCTGGTAAAATCTCTTCAGAATAAACTTAAACACTATTCGCCTCTACTTACTAGCGGTGGATAATATAAAAATCCCGGCTTCTCCTGATAATCATAAACTTCTGATTCTACCGAAGAGCCGGGATTCCTTAAAACTTAATCTTTATTCAACCATGCTGAGGTCCCAGGCAAAAATATGCTGGTCCACTCGCGGTGAATACTTTACTCTCTGGCTGGTTGCATAGATAGCATCCTCACTGTGGGTAGTGAAGAGAACCGCATCATCCCAGGCAATTTCCCATACCTTCTGCATGATCTCATCGCGTTCATCTACGTCTACAGTTGCCAGGGCCTTTTCGATCAGCCGGTCAATCTCTTCGTTGGCGTAGTAGCCTCGATTGACTCCGCCCCATCCATCACGCTTGGGTCCGTCCAGGTAGTTACTATAGAGCAGGTCCTTTGCAATAAGGGCACTCTCGCCGCTTGGTTCAGACCATGCGCTCATGATGAAGTGCGAGTTAAAGCCTTCATGGGTCCGGATGTAGCCCCAGAATACCGACCGTGACATGAGATTCGGATTGCACTTAATACCAACCTTTTCAAGGTAACCGGCAACGGCGGTTGCAATTGCAGCGTCGTTGATGTAGCGGTCATTGGGTGCATCAAGGGTAATCTCGAATCTGTATCCGTCATCAGCCTGGCGGGGATAACCGGCAGCATCGAGCAGCTCTTCGGCCAATTCAGGATTGTACTCGTACTTATCGAGCTCGGGGTTGTAGCCTACAAAGCCTTCCGGAACCGGAGTCGGAGCCAGAGATGCGTATCCGCCCATGATCTGGTCGATAATCTCATTTGCATTTACTGCATGGATAATCGCCTTACGTACATCACGAACCGCCAGAGGATTAGAACCATCCGGTGATTTGATCGGCATCTGAGCGTTAGGACTCGGATCTTCTTCAGTCTGCGCCATGGCAAACATCATCGTACTAATACCGGCTTCGGTTACGACTTCGACTTTGTCGTTGGCCTGCAGCATGTCGGCATCGCGGACCGGAACGTTACTGATCAGGTCTACTTCTCCAGCCAGGAGACTTGCAGTTCTGGTTCCCGCCTGCGGGATCGGTCGAAATACGACCTTTTCGATTTCGGGCTTCTCACCCCAGTAGTCTTCATATCTTTCGAGTACTACCCGTCCGTCTTTCACATACTCAACCATCTTGTATTTACCGGTTCCGACAACTTCGGACTCCAGGACCTCGGGGTCCTGGTCTGCGTTAGTCTCATTACTGATAATGGCAATGTTGCGCAGATGACTCGGCAACAGCACGTCGGGAATAATGGTTTTGATTTCTACGGTGTAGTCGTCAATTGCCCGCCAACTCTCGAAGTTACCCATGGAATCGGCCCATCCGCGACCATCTGCTTTACAGAAGTCAAAAGAAAACACCACGTCTTCCGCATTGAAATCGGTACCGTCGTGAAATTTGACACCCTCGCGCAGTTTTATAGTCCATACACTTGCATCCTCATTGGCTGTCCATTCTACGGCTAATCCTTTTGAGGTGCTGAGGTCGCTCTCTACGCCAATCAGTGTTTCAAACACATGGCGTTGGATAGAGTTCGAGATAACCTCGTTCCGCGAGTACGGATTCCAAGTGGTTACATCCCCAGGCAGAGCTATAACAACTTCCTTTACCTCTTCCTCAGGTGCCTGTGTCTGCTCCTGAGCCGCTTCCTGCTGTCCTCCGGCAAACGCATAAAATGCTGAAACCAGCATCACTGCCGCCAAAGCCAGTACAAAGATTTTTTTCATCTACTCCTCCCTCTTTTTTAAGAGATCTAAAAGCTTTATCACAGAGTACCCATAACATAGGTCCCTATGAACCAAACTAATTATTATGCCACATCGTAAAACCTTGTTCTACATTGTAACATATTACCCACATAAGTCAACAAAAACAAAGTCTGCTCAACTGATGCTCGTGCTCAACTGATCGATTCCTGGATCTCGACCTGATAGCCTTCCGGATCATCGAAGACGAAGGCTTTGATCTTCAGCTCTTCGCTGCGGAACATCTCTGAGAGGTTCTCTACCTCGATGCTCTTGCAATACTCGTACCATTCGTCAGCATCGGGAACCCGGATGCAGATCTGCAGGGTCTTGGTTTCATGCCATTTGTGCATGCCCCGGGTCTCATCGACGACACCTACGTAGCCGGATTCGGAAATTCGGTAGATTTTACTCCATCCCTGATCGATCTCGAGGGGAAAGCCGAGCACTTTGCCATAAAAATCCATGCCCTTCTGCAGGTCTTTATAGTAAATAAAGGTTATTAGCTTTTCAGCTTTGCCGTCCGGTAGTTTTGGTCTTTGCATACGCAGCTCCTTAATAATGTGTAGTTCCCCACAAATTCTGCGGGAGTTCGGTGGCCCGTTCAAATCCGAGCCGTTTCAATGCCAGCCAGGCTTCGTCGGCCGCCCGGCTGAGGATGGTATCTTCATCTAGCGCGGTTACCCGGCGCCCTTCCATCAGCACCTTGCCGTTCACGATGACTGTATCCACATCATGACCCGATGCCTGATACACCATCCGCAGCGGCTCGTGCCACAACGGATACAGATGCGGCTTGTGCATGTCGACCAGGATCACATCGGCCAGCTTCCCGGCTTCGATCGATCCGAGTCGGTCGTCCAAGCTCAATGCGCGGGCAGCGTCTATGGTCACCATTTCAAGCAGTTTTCCTGCCGGCAGGACTCCGGAATCATGAAAATGAACACGGTGCAGACGGGCGCCTATACGTAACTTTTCGAACAAATCATACGTACGATCGGGGGCGCTGGCATCGGTACAAAAACTGACGTTACAACCGGAGTCGATCAGCTCAACTACCGGGCAGCGGGCCTTAATGTAAGAGCCGGTGCTCGGGCCGCTGCATACGGATGTACCGGTATCGGCCAGAATCTGCACCTCTTCCGCGCTTATGCCGGTACAGTGGGCCAGTGATAACCGTGGCCCCAGGACAAAGGGAAAATTTCGATATGCAAACTCGATATCGCCGCCGTAAGAGTGCGAGTGAATTGGTACATCGAACTCCTCGGATATGTCTTTCATCGCCCGGTTCTGGGCGATTTGCTGGTCCACACTGAGAGGATCGCGGCGCCCCACCCCGGAGGGTGTTGGATAACACAGTGAACGGCCGTCGTTGGCACTGCGATGCAGGCTCACCGCCCGCCGCGTTCGCTCGAACGAGTCGGCATGACTCAGCTCATACTCGTGGTATGTCCCGTCGCTCTTCCATTTACGGAACGTTTTGGGGAAGGGAGGATTGGGGGTACCGACTCCGAGGATGTCGCGGATACCGGTCTTGGCCATTCCCTCTACATGCGCCGCCCAACACTCCTCGTCGTCGTAGCGCGGATAAGAGCCGAGCATACTCATTCCGGTGGTCACACCGAACTTAAGCTTCTCGAGACCACTGAGCAGAGCCTCGGCACGCCAGAATTCGGGAGTACTGCCGCGGAAGTAGATCCGCTCCATAAACTCGTCCCACTCCATCCCCATTGCCCCGCCGCCTTCGCCTAGGGTCTTGGTCAATCCGTGACCCGCATGGGCATGGGTGTCAATGAGTCCGGGTAGAACCACTTTACGCTCTGCATCTATGACCTTGTCAGCCTGCGAGTTTTGCAGGCGGCCGACCGCGTCCTCACCGGTACCTACAAAATCAATGTAATTACCGCGTATAAATAGAACCGCATCGTGCAGCACACGGCGCTGCCGATCCATTGTAATGACTGTTGCGTTTCGAATGATGAGGTCGTATTTTTCTGGCACTTATTTCTCCACAAAACATTATTCCGCATTGCGAAATAATGTTTTATAATATTGTATATGAGTACAAGTGCAGTGTCAAATAAAAGTTTTCCCAAGATTGACAAGCATTGTAGAATAATAGCAGTAAATCGAGATATGAGGAACACATTTTTCCCAAGTTTATAAAATCAGATCTAAACCCATGAAACTGGAGAGGGCTTATGACTACTGTTACTACCAATAATATCTGGAGTGCACGCAAACGGATATCCGGTTCTATCAAACCTACCCCTATCATTTATTCCGCTTCGCTCAGCACGCAGCTCGGTACCGAGGTATATCTCAAACCGGAGTGTTTTCAGATAGCCGGCAGCTTTAAAGTACGGGGCGCATGCAATAAGGTTTCTGTTCTCATGCAGTCGGGATTGAACCGACCGCTGGTCACCTGCTCGAGCGGAAACCACGGCACCGCCCTGGCATATGCAGCCGCGCAGACAGGCTACCCGCCACCGGTTGTCTTTGTGCCGGAAGATGCCGATTCAACCAAGATAACCCGCATTCGCTCCTTTGGCGCCGAGGTCCGCGCCCGGGGCAGAGATTTTTCAGAGACCTTCGAGATTGCGCAGGAGTATGTCCAGCGCAACCGCGGTTTGTATGTGCACTCCCACAGTGATATCGAGATAATTGCCGGACAGGGGACCATTGGTCTGGAACTGCTCGAAGAGCTGCCCGAGGTAGATACAGTGATAGTGCCGGTCGGCGGTGGTGGATTGATTTCGGGGATAGCGACAGCGCTTAAGGCGGGCAGCCCTGAAATCGAGATTATAGGAGTCGAGGCAGCCGCGGCGCCGGGCGCCTATCTCTCGTTCCGTGACGGCCGCTGCCATGCGAGCGTTGATATAAAGCCGTCCCTGGCAGACGGGCTGCTCGGTACCCTGACCCCCCTCACCTATTCCATCGTCGGCAAGCTGGTAAGCGCCATTCATACAGTGGAGGAGGCGGAGATAGCTGCTGCGCTTAAACTACTACTGGAACATGAGCAAATAATAGCCGAAGGCTCTGCAGTGGTGGGGCTGGCTGCTGCGCTTGCAGGTAAACTCGATCTCAGCGGGAAACAAACCGTCTTCATACTCACCGGCCGTAACATAAGCAAGGAGAAATACCTGCGGGCTGTAACGGCTCCGTGTTGAGCGCGGGGCTCGTACCGGTCTCCATACAAAAAAGTAGCCGCCTCAGGACACATCCCGAGGCGGCCGTATGACAAATCTCACTGAAGGGCTTATACGTTAATCTGTCGCTTCGTACCCTGCATCTTGCGCTCCAGCATTCCGGAGAACTTGGTCAGAGGCACAAACATAACCAGGTACAGCACGGTCACGAAAATCAAGGGTGACGGGTTTGCCAGCAGAGATTTTTGGGCCAAACCAGCCTTCAACAGCTCGATAATCGAGATTGCAGATGCCAGGGCAGTATCCTTTGAACTGGCAACATAGTTACCAACCAATGGAGGAATAACTACCTGAAAGGCCTGCGGCAGTATTACCAGGCGCATAGTCTGAATTGGGGAGAGCCCCAAAGCGTGTGCGGCTTCTATTTGGCCCCGCTTTATAGACAAAAATCCGGCTCTGAAAATCTCGGCCACATACGCCGAACTGTTAAGTGCAAGGGCGATAATACCCGAGGTAATCGCGTTAAAACGCATATTCATGAACGGGAATGCATAGTAAATAACCATCATCAATACGATGATAGGAATAGCCCGGAACACATCGATATAAAGGATAATAAAGAAATTGAGCACCGGGTTCTCGAAGGATCTGAATACCGCCAGCAGCAGTCCGATGATAGTACTGAAGATAGCCGCGGAGATCGCCAGCAGCAGAGTAGTCCAGAATCCTCTGACCAGATACGGCCAGGCTTTACGGATTACCTCAGCATTGAAAAAGAGATGTGTCATCTCGCTCCAGCGGGCCGTTGAATAGCGGTAATACAGCCAGCCTAGGATGAAAAGTATCCCGAAAGCTATGGCTGTTTTAATCTTATCCGACTTCAGCTCATCGGTGAATACAATCGCAGCCCATACTAGTAGCAGCACTACGAAGAGCAATACCATCACCAAGCCAAAGGGTCCAGGGGTTCCTTTTTCGGGCAGCAGTACCAGATCGAAAAACACCAGAAAGGCCAGGTAACTCCATATGAACTGGGATTTGCGTATAAGCGGAATGTTGCCCACCCTCTCCTTCACATCCTGCAGACGGGAAGGGGTTGTTGCTCTGTTTGTTTCCTGTGTCATTATAATCCCACCTTCCTGTATATCACAGAATCTTGCTCAGGAAGTCCTGTGTACGGCGATGCTGAGAGTTCTTGAAGATTTCGTCAGGACTTCCCTCTTCCACAATCACTCCGTCGGCCATAAAGAGAACTCTGTCGGCTGCCTCTCGAATAAATCCCATCTCATGGCTGACGACGATCATCGTCATTCCTTCTTTGGCCATTGTACGCATTACATCCAGTACTTCTCCGATCATCTCGGGATCGAGCGCGGAAGTTGGCTCGTCGAAGAACATAATTTGCGGCTGCATCGCCAACGCACGGGCAATGGCAACACGCTGCTGCTGTCCGCCGGAGAGCTGTTCCGGGTAGGCATGCGCCTTATCAGCCAGACCGACCTTTTCGAGCAGCTGCATTCCGCGTTCGCCGGCCTCCTTGCTCGAAATTTTTCGCACATTTACCGGCGCTAATTTGATGTTTTCAATAGCGGTAAGGTGCGGAAACAGGTTGAAGTTCTGGAAAACCATACCGATCTCGGTTCGCACCTT
>JAASTM010000047.1 GCA_021767325.1 Spirochaetales bacterium | reverse complement strand
GACCGTAATTCCCCCGGTCAGTCCCACGTTCCCGATGGTCAGCACTCCGGTGATCGTATCCAACTCAGCATCAGAGAGCTCCAGCGTATTCGCCGCTGCGTCCGTACCGCTGCCAATGTCCACCGCTTCGCTCAGGTCGTTCGGTCGCAGCTCCACCACGTCCGTTCCCGCATTACCGATACTTCCCCCAAGGGCCATCTTATCGGCCTGCAGCAACACCGTCGCATCCGTCCCGTCTATCGTACCGGCGCTATGGGTCAACGTCGCTCCGGCACCGCTCGTAAGCACCGTCACCCCATCTTCTCCGCTCACGTTCGCATCTACGGTAATCGCTCCGCTCGCCTCTATCCGTACCGTCTCGATTCCCGTTCCGCTCGCGCTCACTCCGCCGGCCGCCGTGTTCACCGTCCCGCTGTTCAGCAGGTCCACCACTCCGTCACTCGCACTGGCGCTGAAGTTCACGTTCCCCGTGTTGCTCAGCCAGATGTCTCCGGCGCTGCTGCTCGCATCCAGCAGCGTCGTGGCCGCCGTCAGCACCGGTGTGCCGCTCACCCCGATGCTCGTCGGGGCACTCGGGTTCGGATTCGCTCCCAGCTCAACAGTCCCGGCGGTCAGCACCTCCACCCCGTCGTTCAGCGTGATCGTTCCCGTGCTGTCCAGCACTATCGTACCGGCCGCGCCCACATTCACATCGTCATCGATTACTATATTCCCGCTTGCATCTATGCGCAGCACCCCGCCGTTGTACTGGCTGATCGCAGCTCCTGTGCCTCCCAGCGTGATCACTCCGGTGCTCAGATACACATCCCCGCTCGTAGTATTGGTCGCACTCAGGCTGCCGCCCACCGTTCCGATGTCCACCGGCGCCGACGTCCCGATATCTCCTATCCCGCTGCCGGCGTTCAGGTCCAGGTTCCCCGCAGTCGCCGCAAGCGTCCCGGCGCTGCGGCTTATCAATCCGGTGCCCGTACTCGTGCTGTCCGCATCCAGCTGCAGGTTCGTGTTCCCCGTCAGGTTCGCCCCGATCGCTATCTCACTGCTCCCCCCTCCGGCCAGCCGAATGCGCACATCGTCGCTGTTCGCAGGGTTCACCGCCGCGCTCACGCTCGCCACGCCCGTCTGCACTCCGCCACCAATGTCCAGTATCGTCGCGGTGATCGTATCCAGCTCACCGTCCGACAGCTCCAGGGTATTGTTGGCGAGCGCATTGGCAGCGCCCACGTCGATATCATCGGTAGCGTCGTTGGCCAATATTGTCACCGTACCTGCGCCTGCATCGGTAGCACCGGTTAGGATGACGTCGTTGGCTCGGTACTCAATCGGGTTACCACCCGAGCCTACCGATCCGGTACCGTTTACCGAGAGTGTCACTGCAAGATATTCCGAACCTGCAGCCCCGTTGGTATCGATATTACCGTCTATATCAATGGTACCCGTACCGGCATTTACATCCAAACTTGTAAGACCGGTTTGCCCAATAGCTCCCAATGTGACCGTGCCTCCACCGGCATTGACAGTCAGGGCAGCAGCTCCATCGACTGCTCCACCGGTCAAGTCCACAGCACCGTTGCCAGTACTGGTATCCAGCGTCACATCGGTACTCAAGTTTATGTCCGTGGCGCCATCCAATGCGATACCGGCGGCGCCCTGCGTACTAATATCTCCCCCGAGGGTGGTTGTGCCGGTCGAGTCCACATCTAAGGAGGCGAGCGCCGTCCCCTGGCCGATACCCGCCAAACCTACATTTCCTGAACCGCTCAGAATTTGCAATGAGAAGTTGCCGGTAACTGCGGTATCGCCAAAAATTACTGCGCCGTTTGCAGTGGACGTATCGATGATACTATTTGCGCTCAGAACAATATTGTTGCCAGCCGGCAGATTGGTGAGATCGAATCCGCCGTTGTTTATGGTAACTGTTCCACTCAAATCAACTGCACCGCCGGAAGTAAGGGTAGCTGTGTTTTCAATCAGGATATTCCCGGCAATTTCGAAGGTAGTACTACCGCCGCCGTCATCAAACGCAATATTGTAAAAATCCTTATCGGTTGCCGTTCCGTTCGGAGTTATCGTTGCGGTACCGCCGGACTGATCGAAAGTGGTGGTGTTATTGCCAGAGACATAGCTTCCATTATTCGTCCAATCTCCGCCGACATTGATATTGCCGCCGGCATTCAGAGTAGTAGAGGCGTCGATGATAACCTCATTAAAATCGCCCGCATCGGCCAGATTCAGGCTTGTTCCGGCAGTCGAGATCTGCAAGTTCCCGCTATTTGCTCCGCCGCTAGTAAGGCTTTGTGGGCCACCAGAATCAAAGATTGTAAAACCGGTGCCGGGGGTGAAGGTTCCGCCGGTGTAATTCGCATCGCCTTTTAGAAACAGATTATTGGTCCCCTGGCCGACAGTACCACCGCTCAAAGCGAGATCGCCGTTCACTGTTACGTTACCGCTGAGGTTCCAGGTGTCGTTGGGATCGGGATCGGTAAAAGATAAATTGTAGTAAGAGGAACCGGCCGCCAAACCCGTATAGGTTCCACCTCCGGCTTGACCGTAATACTCCACAGTGCCCGAGTCGGTATCCATTGTAAGCGAGACGGCTTCTCCACCCTGCAGCTTCAAGGTACCGTCGTTATTAAAAGAGCCGTTCAAAGTGAGGTCGAAGCCGTTGATATCCATATCCGCAGAGCTGGAGATACTCAAATTATTAACCGTCACATTGGCAGCATCCACTATCGGCTGGTTGGTTACATCCGGAATAATGACGTTATTCGTAGCTCCCGGTATACCGTCGTCCCCGGGAGTGCCGTCCCCGATGGACCAGTTCGACTGGTCGGACCAGTCGGTGTTGGTGGAACCGGTCCAGGTGTACGTGGTGCTGTCGTCCAGGACAGTCACAACCTTATCATCGACTACATTGAAGGTTGAACCGCCATCGAAAGACATCTCTAAGGAGAAAGTGGTCTCGGTAGCGCCGATTGCATACTCCAGCCCTTCGATGACCATGGTCTGCCCGTCATTAAAATTGGCAGCCGGAGTAATGGTTACCGTGTCGGCACCCACTGTTGTTCCGCTCGAACCGATATCACCGCTTGCAAATGAGGGAGCAGTTCCGGCGAAGTCGATATTGGCATCGGCAGGAGAAGGAATACGTATAACTATATCGTTGGCCGTTGTAATACTGGTCGGCCCGACTTCGGTAATTGTAATAGCCGGCAGCTGCACCACAGAAGCATTGTTCTCCGTAAAGGTTAAATTCGTGGCAGACGACATAGTCGGCAACGGATTGGCCTGAAAATCGATTTGGGCGGTATCGTGGGTTGCGCTGGTATCCCACTCGGTGCCATCCGTACCAGGGGCAGTCGCGCCGTTGGTCGTTACCGTCACATCTATAAGTTCGGTGGTGTTATTGATAACACCGATTGTCGCCAAACCGAGTCCATCGGTATCAACATACCCGGCCCCGAAATCGGCTACATCTACGCCGTTTACTTCGCTGATTTGTGCTGAATAACTTCCTGAATCGGTCACATCGACCCAGATGCGCTGGGAATACGGCTGCGGATTACCCGAAGAGTCGACCACCTGCAGGGATACATTCTCTACATCGGTCCCGTTATCGATCGCAATACCGTCCTCCACCGCCATTTCTATGTGGTCGGCGGCTCCGACGGTTACGGCGGACGAGTAAATCCGCAGGACTTCCTCGGTAGTCGGAAAAGAGGTCGTGTCGTTTACCGCACCGGAAGCGTTGGGAGAAATCCAAGAATAGATCTCTGAAGTATTAAGGTATGTAACTAGGTTACCTTCATCGATGCGAATCCGCCAGGTACCGTTATCCTGTTCCGGCGGAACATCGGTAATCTGATAACTCGTGTTTGCAGGTTCATCACTGTTAGAAATACTAAGTGCAGTCCCCTGAAGCGTACCGCTGCGATTGTACATGTCACCGCTGATGTCGCCGGCAGCTTGCTGATCGAAGTCGTATAAAGAGACGACTAAATAATCGCTTAATCTGTTATCCGGCACGAATGGATAGAAGTCCCAGAGCGCATCTCTGTCCATCAATGCGACATTCCAGGAGTACGCAAAGGAGTTGGCATCAGAAATCTGCGTCGGTGTACCGCTGTTGGTCAAAGATGCATCCAGCTGATAACTATTCTTGTACCCACCACCTTCGACAAAAATTACAACCTTGAAATAGTATTTATTCCCTATATGCTCACCCTGCGAAGGCTGCACACCGGGGAAATAAACCCATCCCGTAGTGGTGTCGAAATAGCTGAGCTGTCCGAGTTGGGTCCCTTGATACGGAGAACCGGTGCTGTATTCTATTTGCCGCGATTCGGGATGAGTTAGTGCGCCGGAACCGCCTATCAAAGTAAAAATGGTTTCCTCGGTATTATCGGCAGCGGTATTCTGGTCGGGAGTAGCGCCGGTAATGCCGGGATGATTTATGGCGAAGTAGAGCGTCGATGTTACAGTATCGGGAATCTCAAAGAAGACTACATTGAGCTGGTCTCTGTCGCCGGACCCGGAGGTGGATGCGCTGGATAGATAGTTGTTGGGATCGGCCGGTATGCGACTGGTTTGTGCGGAGAGACCACTCGGCAAGATGATGGCAATGAGTACAAAACATAAGATACCGATACTTTTCCTTATCATGCTGCTTCCTGTTAATAAAAGTTTATCACTCTCTACTATAGCTCATAGCTGGGCCGAGTTCCAGCATCTTTTGATTCCGGAAAAGTTTATACCGGTATTGAGTACCCAATCGGCACCGTTCGAAGCGCTTTAACTGAATGAAACCGATATGGTAACCGTATAGGCTGTACCGCTCGTATCGGCTCCATGTTCGTCCTCACTCCAAAACTGAAAGTCTTCGGCACTATGAGAGTCGACCGTATCCACCGTAACTACTCCGGTGTCCGCATCGAGGCTTATCCACGCCGGGAGATTCGAAGATCGGAAGTAGACTGTATCGCCGTCGGGATCTTTGAGCCCATTCTGCTCGTCTATCGCGAGCTGAAACGTCTGTAGGCCAGTATCCTCGGCGTAGTAGCGGCTCGTAAATGCAGCCGTTACCTCATACGGCGGCCGATTTTCGTCCTCACTCGGCGAGTTCATCCAGCATCCGGTGATTGAGAACATCAAAACTAAGGCCAGTGATAAAAAGATAGAATTTCTCATACTCCACCTCCTTTGAAGGTGAGCTTCGAGAGCGAGTGGCAAGTTGTGAAATAGTCAGTGTGCTGCTAGCTGAAGCTTACCGATATAGTAATAGCAACCGCGGAGCTGCGAGTATCGGCACCGTTCTCGTCCTCGCTCCAAAACAGAAAGTCTTCAGCACTATGAGAATCAGTAGTATCGACAGTGACTAAACCTGTATCCTCATCTAAACTAATCCATGACGGCAGGCTGGAAGACCGGAAATATACCACATCTCCATCCGGATCCTTCAAGCCATCCTGTTCGTCTATCTGCAGTTGAAAGGTCTGCAGACCTGTATCCTCGGCATAGTATCTACTCGAAAAAGGCACCGTCACCGGATACGGCGGATTATTGCCCGTCGGCGGCTCGTACGGATCGTAGTAGTGTTCGTACCAGTCCTGGTGCTCGTTCCCTTCGCTTTCGCGCCACAGGGTAAAGCGTGGATACGGTACTTCGATTCGCTGGCCCTCTTCCGGATACTTCCAGTCGGCGGGAACCAGCAAGCCCCACGGAAAACTATCGGCGTCCATATAGGTAGCACCGGGATTGTTCGAGTCGGTCAACGTCTCCTCACCCACCAGATGGATGTCTTTGCCGGTGTTTTTTACAAACAAGTAGGGATTGTAGGGCGGCCGGTCGACTATCACATCCGCCGCGCCTTCCTCGTTTATGTTTTGCGGCTCTTTGAACTCCACTGTGAAATCGACGCTTTTACCTTTGGCATATCTGGTGTTCTCGAAGATCTCGATTTCCAAGGGGCCGGTCGTATAAATAGGCTTAAACTTGCGGAGCGAACCACGCTCATCAAGGTACTCTCCAAAGACTCTGGCTTTCCCGGTAAAGTCGTCAAGCCGGATACCGAAGGTATGGTTGTAGCCGGCCAGTTTTTCGCGGGCAGTCACACTGAACTTGATGCGGCTCAAGTACTCACCACTGCTGTCGACCACTTCGGTAATTGTATAGTTAGCAATAAAATCGTTGTAGTCGGCGTCACCGGCATCCGCTCTTCCGAATAGGTCTTCGAACGCAACCGACAGCTGTCCTTCAGAGGGAATACGAATTTCATACGCCTCGTAAGGATTATTTGGATCCACGTCCTCATCGTTCGGTACGCCGTCGCGGTCCCGGTCTTCTTTCAGTTGCCGAGCCATGTTGAGGGCAATCGTACTCCGGTTGCTGGCCCGCAGCGCGAGCGTACGGCGAATCTTCTCATACTTGACCATGTCTTCGATCAATATTTCTCTGCTCTCGAAACCATCCGCATTCAGCCGCAATGTAATATCCTCAGGCGCCGCCGGCAGGAACAGGCGGGTGGAAAGCACCCCGTCGTTGCCAACGATACCTTCGTACACTTTATTACCGGTTTCATCATACAGAGTAATGAACACCGTCGCGGCTTCGTTATCAAGCGATTTCGCAGCTGCAGCCGAACTGTCCGCAGCAAAAGGATCATAGAGCTCAGTCTCGATCTTCACATCCACCGGAAGAAGGGTTTTGTATTCGAAATCGACGGTTCGCGCACGGAGGATATCAGCCTCGACATCTGCCGGCACTACATAACTGCCCTGCTCGGAAGAAAAAGAAGCCGGCCCCGGCATCTGCAGGTCCAGAGAACAAGACAGAGTAAATATAGCTATTAGTATTGGAATAATTGATAAAATTAGATAACGTTTCATTCAATCCACCTCCTCAGTTAATAAAAAGAAAGGCGGAGTAGTCCCATTATTAACTGTTTCTATGCACCAATATATTACAATATTGTAATATCATCAACTTTTTTACCATTTCAAGCAAAAAAGTTTATAATATTCCTATATAGACTTTTCGGTTAAAATCACCACCGGTTAAACACATCCTCGGCAAATCCGGCCAGGTTTTCGATTTTCAGCTCGCGCCCATCGTCCAGCACAACCCGACCTCTAAAATACCCGAAGACCTGCTTCTGATCCGACTCGATCAGCAACAGATTGAAGCGGCCGGCCCGGTTGACCGTCGGCTCAAAGACCAGCTCCACCCGTCCGTCGTTCGAATGCACCGCCCAGGGCTTCAGATAGTCCTCGGCATCGAACTCGAAGCGCACATCCTCCAGCTTGTGGGCGCGCAGGCCCTGCTGCCCGCCGTAAAACAGCATATTCTCGCTGGCCGGGCTGCGGTCGGTAAAGCCATAGCCGAAGTTGAAGCCGAAGGGCACCCCCTCGACCAGCCCCGAGGCCGAGGCCCAGTACCAGCGGTTGCGATAGGTCCAGTGGCCCCGCCCCCAGTCCAGCACCCCGAAGCTTGTTTCCGGTACAAAGCGGTACTCATCGCCCTCGGCCCGCATCCAGCCCTCGGCGGGCATGCAGTTTATTTTCTGATTATAATAGAAGGCCGTGCGCTTCTTGGCCCAGCTGGTGGCGATGGCCATCCGCTCCTGCTGAGGAGGTTGTAGCAGCACTATTTCGCCCTTCAGCCGCGCGCCTGTGTTCCCGGCCGTTTCCCCCGCATCCGAAAAACTGAGCCGCCGCTCACTGCCGGCCCGCTCCAGGCGCACCCGTAGCGTCTTGTCGGCATACTCCAACACATGATCCGCATCCACCTCTGCAGCCAGCCCCAGCTTGCCGCGGGTCAGCGGCTTCAGGGTATCAACCTGCCGCACCAGCCCGTGCTTCACATCCACGAAGCAGAGCGCTATCAGTCCGGCATACCCCAGGTCGCTGAAGGTAATCGTCACTCCGGCACCGCTCGACTGGTCAATCACCGCGTAGTAATCCCACTCCTTGATCCGCCACCACGGCGCCCTTATCTGCTCGCGGCGGTACCGCCACACCGGCCGCCGGGCATACCCTTCCTGCGTAATCCGGCCGTCATCCCGTAACAGCTCCATTTCTTGAGTTATTTCAGTCTGCATGGGACCTCCTCGATGTTATTATACCACGGCTATTGCGAACCGTAGTGCCCGGCTGGCCTTACAGCACCGGAGAGCGGGCTGTTTACGACAGGGGTCCCCAAAAGCTTGAACCTTCGGAGTTTTCGTCGTACACTTTAAAACAGCAGGGTCGCTGAAGCAGCAGCACTTTGTGTGTCTCTATATACATATAGACGTACACATAAGGAGGCCCTGCTATGGGAGAACCGGCCATGGAAATCGGTGAACGGGAACTGCAAAAAATTGGCGAATACGTAAAAACTCATCTCGCGGAATGGATGCAGGCTGTCCGCAGTCCGCGTGAGCTCGACCTAATCGAGCGGGCTGTGCGTTTGGAGGAGGGGCAGAAAAACCTGCACCAGCAGATTGCTCTGCGCGCTGATAATCAGCAAGAGTATGCTGACAAACGGTTTGAATCCCATCAAGAACAAATGGATAGACGTTTCGAGACCATGCAGCAACATATGGATCAGCGTTTTGAGTCTCAACAAAAGTACATGGACAAGCACTTCGAGACACTGCAGCAACAGATGGATAGACGTTTTGCGGCCCAACAACAGCATATGGATAAAAGATTCGAGGAGCAGCGGCAATACATAGACAGCCGCTTCGAGTCGAATCAACAGCAAATGGAGAATCGATTCGCGGAGCAACGACAGTACATGGACACCCGCTTCAAGAGCCTGCAGTGGTTTATTCTTATCGGATTTGGCCTGTTGTCAGCGCTTATCGGGGTAATTGACCTTTTTTGATCAAATCTGCATAACTTCTGAAGTAAATGTCTTTCTCTCTCTGTCTATGGTATAATAGGGAGGTATGGGAAAGATGGGTATTCCACTAAAGAAATCAGACCGCCTTTATACGTATGCTGATTATTGCAGGTGGCCCGAAGGGGAGCGGTGGGAGCTGATCAACGGCACTGCCTACGATATGAGTCCGGCGCCGAACCGCCGGCATCAGGAGATAGCGGGCGAGGTATTCCGCCGGCTGTCCAATTTTGTGCAGAGCAGCCCTTGCCGGGCTTACATAGCTCCATTTGATGTACGCTTGTCCGAGCAGCAAAATGCGGCCGATAATGAAATTACAAATGTAGTGCAACCGGACGTATCAGTATTTTGTTCCCCGGAGGTGCTGGACGAAGCCGGGGCAATCGGGCCCCCGGATATTGCGATTGAGGTTCTCTCACCCTACACATCAGTGAAAGACCAACGCGAAAAACTGGCACTGTACGAAGACTTTCAGGTGAAAGAATACTGGATCATTGATCCGGCTAATTTCACTATTGCGATGTATTCCATTGATTCCGGCGCCGG
Organism: Spirochaetales bacterium; assembly: GCA_021767325.1. The sequence goes on along the minus strand of JAASTM010000047.1, from coordinate 46 downwards.
TACAGAATATGGTAAACCCGAGCTACTCGGGCCGGGCGATCAGCTG
>JAASTM010000046.1 GCA_021767325.1 Spirochaetales bacterium | reverse complement strand
CTCGGGCTGAGTATCTCCGGAGTTTCGATGGTCGGAAGCGACACCGGCGGCTTCCAGGAGGATGCCTCCGCTCAGCTATACTCCCGGTGGTTCAGTTTCGCCGCATTTACACCCTATTTTCGCAGCCACACCGCCGATGATACCCGGGCTCATGAACCCTGGAGCTTCGGTACGAACGTATTGAATATTGCCCGCCGTTATCTCGAGCTTAGATATTCCCTCATGCCCTATATTTACACTGCCTTTTACAGGGCGGAGAATCCCGGCGAGCCTGTGATGAAACCACTGTTTTTCGATTGGCCGGAAGACCCACGGCTTGCAGAGGTAAATAATGCGTATTTGTTCGGCCCCGGGCTCCTGGTTGCTCCGGTGACCAGCGCCGATACACTCTGGCGGCATGTCTATCTGCCGGAGGGAAGCTGGTACGATTTCTGGGACGACTCACTGTACCGCGGGGCCAGCGATCAACTGGTTTCGGCTTCGATAGGAACACTCCCGCTGTTTGTCCGCGGCGGGAGCATTATTCCGCATGAAGCCCCGCGCATGCACACCGATGCCCAGCGCAGCAGTGTTCTGAGTCTGGATGTGTATCCGGATGAAAACGACAGCGCCGTCGGTGAACTGTATTGTGATGCGGAAGAGGGCTGGGGTTACCGCAAGGGCGAGTACAGCCTGCTTTCGTTCGACTACAGCGGCGGATCTCTGTCGATAGAGTTTCAGCATAACGGGTTTACTCCCCCGTGGAGCGAGCTCGAGGTAAGGGTGCACAAGGGCCTGAGTAGCGATGAGCGGGGCACAACCAGCGGAGTAGAGATCACCGCCGATCCGCTCCGACTGGAGTCAGTATTCCTGCCGGAACCGTTTGCCCGGGCGCGGCGGAGTCTGCTGCAGCGGAAAATACCTCTGAGTGAGGGCTCGCAGCGGCTGTAAGTTTTTATCGTGTTGACATACATGCACTTAAGAACCTATAGTCTAAAGTTATGAAAAAGAGACGACTTGTAACTTCGGCGCTTCCTTATGTGAATAATATTCCTCACCTGGGTAATCTTATTCAGGTGTTGTCTGCAGATGTGTTTTCGCGGTACTGCCGCAGCAACGGGTATGAAACCCTGTATATTTGCGGGACTGACGAGTACGGTACCGCCACAGAGACGAAGGCTCTGGAAGAGGGCGTGAGTCCCAAGGAGCTGTGCGACCGGTATTTTGTTGTACACGACGATATTTATAAGTGGTTTCGTATCAATTTCGACCATTTCGGACGCACCTCCCGTCCCAAACAGACCGAGATCGTGCAGGATATTTTTAAGAAGGTCGATGCGAACGGTTATATCAATGAGGCAACTATTCAGCAGCTCTACTGCGATACCTGTCACCGCTATCTGGCCGACCGTTATGTCCGCGGTACGTGCCCCCATTGCGAATACGATGATGCCCGCGGCGACCAATGTGAACATTGCGGAAAACTCCTCGATCCTACCGACCTGGTAGAGCCGCGCTGCGGTACCTGCGGGGCTACACCAGTATTGAAGCAGACCAACCACCTCTATATAGATCTTCCGGCACTTCTGCCGAAACTGCAGGCCTGGATGGACAAGGCTTCGGTAGAGGGATTCTGGGCGCGTAATGCCATCCAGATGACCAAGAGTTGGATACGTGACGGTTTGAAGGAGAGGGCGATTACCCGCGACCTGAAGTGGGGCATCCCCGTGCCGAAAGAGGGGTATGAGGACAAGGTCTTCTATGTATGGTTTGATGCGCCGATCGGATACATTTCAATAACCGCCGATTTAACCGATCAATGGGAATCGTGGTGGAAGAGCCCTGAGGATGTAGAGCTGTTCCAATTCATCGGTAAGGACAATATTCCGTTTCATACCGTAATTTTCCCATCGTCTCTGCTGGCTACCGGCGAAAACTGGACTATGCTGCACCATATGTCCTCGACCGAATACCTGAACTATGAAAGCGGAAAGTTTTCCAAGAGCAAGGGAGTCGGCGTATTCGGCAACGACGCCAAAGATACCGGTATTCCCGCCGATGTGTGGCGGTTCTACATATTCTACAATCGGCCGGAGAGCTCGGATGCGGTGTTTACCTGGGACGACTTTCAAGAGAAGGTGAACGGCGAGCTGATAGGCAATTTAGCCAACCTGGTCAACCGGACGCTCTCTTTCATCGGGCGCTTCAAGGACGGCGCAGTGCCGCAGGTAGAACCGGAAGTGGAGTTCATAAAGGAAGTGAAAAGCCGTGAAGAGGAGATTACTGCGCACCTGGAAAGGGCCGAGCTGCGGCAGGGCTTTCGAAAAATCTTTGCACTGGCCTCATACGGAAACCGCTGTTTTCAGGCCGGCGAACCGTGGAAAACCCGAAAAACCGACCCGGATGCGGCCGATCAACTGCTGATGCAGTTAGCCTACCTGGTGCGTGATTTGGCGGTGATGGTAGAGCCGTATATACCCGAAACATCCGAAAGGATTCTGCGTTTCCTCGGACAGGAGGGTGCGACCTGGGAGGTTCTCGGCAAGTTCAGCGGACTGGAAAAAATCAGTTCGCCTGAAATCCTGTTCGAGCGGCTGGAAGACGACAAGATAAAAGAAATGCGCGAACGGTTTTCCGGCAGTCAGGCCGAACGGCGTGAAAAAGAGAAAGAGAGGAAGGCAATGGAAGCGAAGCAAAACAGTGAAGAGCAGACAGCCCAGAGCCTGGAGGAGCAGTTTACTGCAGCGGTGGATCTGCGGATTGCAAAGATTACCGCTATTGAACGCCATCCTGAGGCGGACAAGCTCTATATAGAAACGATTGACACCGGTGAAGAGGAAGAGCGGCGGATAGTCAGCGGTCTGGTCCCTTTCTACGAGGAAGATGAACTGCTGAATAAGAATATCATTCTGGTTTATAACCTCAAGCCGGCCAAGCTGCGGGGTGTGAAGAGCCAGGGAATGCTGTTGGCGGCTGAAAAAGCGGGGGATGAAGAGCACAGCTCGGTTGAGGTTCTGTTTGTCGATGATGTCGAACCGGGCACACGGCTTGCACTGGAAGGCTACTCTCAGCCCGAGACTCCTCCCAAGAAGCTGAAAATCGATGACTTCTTCAAGATTCCGATTTCAGTGAAAGATCACACCGTAATGGTGGGAGACACTCCACTGACGGTAAACGGAAAGCCGGTGACCACGGTCAGTGTGGCAGAAGGGAAAGTCGGTTAATTCGAATCGATGGGAGACCTTCATAAAGTTGAACTGAACGATCTGCCTGAAAGTTCCAACTTTCTTCAGTCGAGATTCTGGGCCGCCTTCAAATCTTCGTTTGGATGGCGGCCGTATACTTTCTCCGTAGAGGGGTATCCGCTGCTAGTATTAGTACGGGCCCTTACAGGAGGGGTTCATTTGGCCTATGTGCCGCATCCTTTTCAAGACATTGAAACCGAACGGCACGGCCTGCTGGGGGAGGCTGCCCAACAGCTGCCGGGTTACCTACCGCCGCGTACACTATGTATGCGCTTCGATCTGGCCTGGGAGATGCCGGTGAAGTTGAAGGAGTGGGGGATTCCCTCGGCCCGTAAAGCTCCTATGGATATTCAGCCGCCGAGTACCGTGATTCTTCCCCTCGAGGCAGAAGAAGAGGCGATCTTGCAGGCAATGAAGCGAAAAACCCGTTACAATATCCGTCTGGCCGGACGTAAAGGTGTTACAACCGGTGTAGAGCCGGATTCATTTCTGGAAGAGTGGTACGAACTGTACCGTGAGACCGCCGAAAGAGACAAAATCGCGATTCACAGTTACGAGTATTACCGTACACTGATGGAAACGGCAAATTCGAGTGCGGGGGGCGGGATTCGTCCTAAAATTCACTTAATCAGCGCGCGGCACGAGGGGGACCTTTTAGCCGGTATAATAGTGGGCATCTACGGCCGGAAAGCAACCTATATGTATGGCGCCTCGTCTAACTACAAGCGTAATCTGATGGCCTCGTATGCGGTGCAGTGGGAAGCGATCAGACTGGCCAAACGGTCCGGCTGCACAGTATACGATCTGTTCGGCATACCACCGGCGGATGATCCGAATCATCCAATGCACGGACTGTACCGGTTCAAGACCGGGTTTGGCGGACACATACTCCATCGCCCCGGTACCTACGACCTGCCGATCTCGACTCCGGGCTATCAGGTTTTCCGAACTGCCGAAAAACTGCGCAATTACTATTACAAAAAACTCAGGAAGCGCTGAGCCTTTACTGCAGCTGCGCTACCATTGATTTGAAGCTGCGGCCGCGATCAAACTCGTTGAGAAACATTCCGAAAGAGGTGGCTCCGGGGGAGAAGAGCACCGTGTCGCCGGCAGCTGCATGCTCAAAAGCCGAAAGGACTGCCGCCTGCAGATTCCCAAACGGACCGTAATAGGGAATCCGGCGCTCCTGCATTTTATTCTGCATGTGAATGCTGGCACTGCCTTCCAGCAGATGGATAGAAGCCGGTATCTCGAGCACTTCGTCGAGGGGCGCAAAATCCAGTTTTTTATCGGTTCCGCCGGTAATCAGATGTACATTCCCCGACAAACTTTTGATGGCCGCGGCGGTAGCATCGGGAATGGTGGCGGCACTGTCATTGTACCAGCGCACTCCATTCAGCTCACGTACCAGCTCCATCCGGTGTTCAATGCCGGAGAACCCAGCCGCTTCTCTTCTGATTATATCGCTGGGCACACCCCACAGCGCAGCTGTTGTAGCGGCTACCAGAAGGTTGAGTTTATTATGCGTGCCGGCAATATGTACCTGCTCGGGTACGATCTCCTGCAGATGGCCTTCTCTGCGCAGGTATCCGACTCCATCCTGCAGATAGGCGCCGTCTCCGAGTTCTGCGGGAAGTGGTGCCGCCGAGTAATACAGCGGGCGGCCGGGGGTGTATTCCGCAAAAAACCGGCCGTATTCATCGTCATAAAAGCAGATGCTGTATTCCTCCGGAGCCTGCCCGTTAAAAATCCGGGCTTTGTCGTTCACATACTCCTGCATGCTGGAGTAACTGTTTTGATGATCGGTCATGATGTTGGTCACCGCGGCAATACGGGCGTGCAGCAGGTCTGCGGGTTGTATATCGGCTAACTGCCACGATGAGAGCTCCAGGATAACCGGGCTGCCGGTGGCTGAAAGACATTTTTCCACAAAAGTGAGCGGAGAAACGGTTATATTGCCTCCCAGCAGGGTTTCCGGGTCCGCTGCCCGCATAATTCTATGGAGAGCCGAAACGGTCGTAGATTTGCCCTTACTGCCGGTAATTGCGAGAACCGGCCGCCGGTTGAGCCGCAGAAATACCGAAATGTCGGTTTCTACACGGCCGGCCAGCTGCAGATATCTAGAATTGCGCGGAACCGCCGGGTTTTTTATCACCAGATCGGCTTTAGTGAAATCTTCTTCTTTATGTCTGCCCAGGACGAATCGAATCGGAAGATCGGCCAGTTGCTCTACCGTGGGGGCGAGGGTGGCTTCATCGCGCAGATCGGTTACCGTCACCGTGGCTCCATGCTCTGCAAAAAACCGGGCCGATGCCAGTCCGCCTCCGTGCAGACCGAGTCCCATTACTGTTACATTTAGTCCTTGAATATCACTGAGTGTGGAAATCAACCTGAAACTCCTTCATGTCGTTGTCATTCAAATAGGTGCTTACTTTCAGGGGGTTCCAGACATCCTGCCAGCGATCCGAAATCTTTTGTTTCAACTGTATGAACAGCGGCATATCTTCCGAAAAATCGTCGTTTTTTAAGGTCTGTTCGATTGCTTCGAAGTGCGGCTGCAGAAAATTGCGGGCCTGGAACAGAAATTTTAGATGCTTTTTTCTGCCTTCGGGAGAAAAATCCAGAACCGAATGGCAGATGGTTTGGTATTTACAGGGGAAGGGATAATAAGGGTAGGTCCGTTTCCGTTCTGGCAGAAACAGCTTGGAGAAAAATTTGGTAAGATCCCTGTCGATCCAAATTCCCTGTACGAAGTATCCCTTCCCATGTTCACCGATCCAGGTATCGGAGAGGTGCTGCTCGATGAAGAATGAATGTACCCGGTGATTCTCCTCGCCCAGGGCCGATAGGGGTATGATGTCATTCTCCATAAAAAGAGCGTTGGTCGTGAACCTGTGGGTAGAATCGTTTCCGCCTTTGGCTTCGATCTCGCCATAGTGGGTACGGAAGTTGAGATCTATCCGCAGAAGGTAGATAAACAGCTGATCCTTGATCCGATACAGATGAAAAAAACCGGGGCGATGTATATCCGAAGGATCGAAGAAGTAGGTGAGTCCTTTGAATATCTCCGGCACCAGCTGAACCACGCTGTGCATGAGGCCCTGCAGGGCTTGTTTATAGGCTGGGGAGGGGACCGATTCGGCTATGTTGTGGTGGATAGGAAAACTGGGAATAGTAATAGTTTCGGGGAGTTTTAAGAAGAAATCCTCATTGTAGTTGAAATGTGAGGTGAAGCGGGGCTCAGAAGCCGGCTCACCGCGGTTGATAATACTGTTGAGCTCATCATCTGTGGAGTAGAGACGGATCTCGTTCTTCTGCTTTTTCATTAATCTTACTATAAAACTAGTTGAGTAGGGTTTCAATACAATTATGCCCCCTCTTGACGCAGGAGGCCAAAACAAGGCATAATTCCACTACGCATAGATGCGTTTGATCTAGTAATATCCAGTTGTAAACTGATATAAAGCCTTGAAACAGAAGGAGTATAGTTGTGCCCTGCGGAAAGAAAAAGAAACGGCATAAGATCGCAACTCATAAGCGAAAGAAAAAACTGAGGAAGAATCGACACAAGAAGAAGTAGTATGAAATTTCCCATAAGTACAGGCAGGGAATATCACGATTCTTTGAGGAGTGCCGCGTTCATTGCGGCACTGCTTCTTTTTTCCCTCGGCCTGAACGCCGAAAGCTTATGGGATCCCGATTTCGAGGGATATGTAGCCGATGGAGCAGCATTGCAGGTCGGCGACATCATCTCTGTTACTGTAACCCCGAATACCACCCTGACATTAGCCTCAACGCATGTAGATTCACAAGAAGGACGACTCAGTTTCACCGGAGGAGACGGAAAGTCTCTTTTTTCATTTTTGCCCCAGGGGTCTTCGAATCTGAGCCAAGAAATCGAAGAGGAGAGTTCATATACCCTAGAAACCGAGATTCCTGTGCGCATAACCGGACGGGATGAGAACGGACTACTGAATCTCGAGGGGGCTCGTACTGTAAATCTGAACAATAACAACGAAACCCTGCGGATCAGCGGCAGCTGTGCTGCTGAAGCGGTGAACTCGCAGGGAATAATACGGTTTAACGACCTGTTTAATGCCGTGCTGGAGTATACCAGCCCAGGGCTCGAAAGAGAGAATATCGTAACCGAAGCAGATATTCGAGAGCGGGAAGCAGCCCAGGCACAGGCCCAGGCACAGGCACAGACGCCAAACGCCGGAACGCCCGGGACAAGCCAGGTCAACGAGACTACCGACGCGGCCGAGGAGACAGCAGAGACGGGCGGCCGGGCTGCTGCGCCAGGATATGAACTGAGTGAGGAGAGGCAAAGAGATTTGCTGCTACAGTATTTCAACCGCTTTATCAGTACCCTGTTTGAACCTGTCGAATAGAGATCCGAATAATTTATATCGTTTTATCTTGCACTCGATTTGATTTTTACTAAAATTGTTATATATTTAAGTTGTAATAAAGGAAGGCCATATGAATACCCATGAAAAAGAAGCCAACCTCTTGTCTTTTGTGAATTCACCCGCGGAATTAAAACTGCTTGATAAAGAAAGGTTGCCCCAATTAGCTCAGCAAATTCGTGAGCGTATAATCGAAGTAGTGTTGAAAAATGGTGGACACCTCGCGTCGAATCTGGGAGTGGTGGAGCTCACTATCGCTCTACACAGAGTGTTTGAATCGCCAAAAGATATGTTTTTCTGGGATGTAGGCCATCAATGTTATACCCATAAGCTGCTGACCGGTCGCAATGACCGTTTTCCCACAATCAGAAAACAGGGCGGTCTCTCGGGCTTTCCTAAACGAACCGAAAGCGAGCACGATTTGCTGGAAACCGGCCACGCCTCCACCTCTATTTCGGCCGGAATCGGTGCGCTCGAAGGCAAGCGGGTGCTGCAGGATGACGGTAAAGTTGTGGTAGTGGTAGGCGACGGGGCTCTGACCGGAGGGATGGCCTACGAAGGTCTGAACTATGCCGGTCATCTCGAAAAGGATCTCATTATTGTCTTCAATGACAACAACATGTCCATAAGCCCGAACGTAGGGGGGCTTTCTCTCAAATCGAACCTCAGTAAGCTCTCTAACTATGTCAGTCAGCTCACCGCGACCCCAGCATACCAGTATATTCGTGAAAAACTGGACCGCGGAATACAGGGTATACCTATTCTGGGGTACAAACTCTACGAACTCTTTGTTCGCTTCAAACGAGCGGTAAAAGCGGCCTTTCTGGGAGAGACTCTGTTCAGTGAACTCGGTTTCGAATATATCGGCCCGGTAGATGGGCACTCCTTCGCCCGGCTCAACCAGGCCCTCATGAATGCCAAGCGGCTCAAAAAACCGGTGGTTCTGCACGTAGTGACTCAAAAGGGCAAGGGGTACGAACTGGCCGAGAGTAATCCCTCCCGTTATCACGGCGTTTCTCCGGTTACCAATGCCGATGGAAAGGTAGAGAAGAAACCCTCGATAAGTTTTACCGAAGCCTTTGCCGGCAACTTGACGAAGGCAGCTGCCGAGGACGAGCGTATCGTCGCCGTCACAGCAGCAATGGCCGATGGTACCGGACTCTCATACTTCAAGGAGCATTTTCCACAGCGCTTATACGATGTGGGTATTGCCGAACAACATGCGGTCACTTTTTCTGCCGGTATGGCTATATCCGGATTGAAACCGGTCACAGCAATCTACTCGACCTTCATGCAGCGTGCGGTGGATCAGGTAATCCATGACGTAGCCCTGCCCGGACTTCCGGTAGTCTTTGCCATGGACCGTTCCGGCTTAGTCGGGGGAGACGGTGAAACCCATCAGGGACTGTACGATATTCCTCTCTACCGCAGTGTGCCGGGCCTCAACTTTATGGCACCGGCCGATGAAAAAGAGCTCGCACTGATGATGAACTGGGCCTTAGATCAGGAAGCACCGGGTATGATACGATATCCTAAATCGGCTTGTCCCGAAACCAACGGGTTACTCGATATACCGATCGAAAGGGGCCGCGGTGTAATGGTCAGTGAGGGCGGAGCAGCGCAGCTCTTGATCTCCGTAGGCGGACTGTATCAGGAGGCCCGCGAGGCGGTTCGGATGAGTGCCGAGCGTGGAATAGATGTAGACCACTACAATCTGCGTTTCATTAAGCCGCTGGACGAGGATTATCTGGCTGATCTAGTATCACGTTACTCCAGTGTATATATGGTGGAAGACGGAGCCTTGATTGGCGGAATCGGAGAGTACGTGGCCGGTATGCTGATGCGCAAGGGAGTGAAGGTGCAGTTCAACTGGACCGGTGTACCCGATGTATTTCTGGCCCAGGCAAGCCGCAGCGAGTTGATTG
>JAASTM010000045.1 GCA_021767325.1 Spirochaetales bacterium | reverse complement strand
CGTCAGAATCTGTTTTGGGCCTACTTTTACAATACAGTAGCAATCCCCGTGGCGGTGTTCGGAATGCTCCATCCACTGATTGCCGAGGCTGCAATGGCGTTCAGCTCGATCAATGTAATTACAAATGCCAACTTATTGCGGAGGGCAAAAATCAAGTTTGACCCGAAGTCCGCAACATAGAAGGCGGCGGCACACGTATTTTCAGATGGAATTTTTGAATCACGACGGAATGATTTTCGTAGAAATTATTCCGTCGATCCCTTTTCTTTCACAAGCAAGGGATTGGAACTAATCACCTATTCAAGGGGGAATTTATGAAACAGGTATTGCACATCGATGGTATGTCATGCAATCACTGCGCGATGAGTGTGAAAAACTCACTCGAAAAAGTAGCTGGAGTCGCCTCGGTCGAGGTCGATCTCAAGCAGAGTATTGCCGAAGTGGAAAGCCGCTCGGCAGTCTCCGAGGTACAGCTCTCCTCGGCAGTCGAGTCGGCCGGTTACAAATTGGCCTCGATTCGATAAGAGACCTCCGGGGTTGCCTTCCAATAGGGCAACCCCGGTTTCTATTTATTTGACAGGAAACCGGCAATTCGTAATACTGAAGCGAGGGGGCTTGTGAGTATATGAAGATTTTAGTTGTCGACGATGAAACTGCAATCGTGACTACGGTACAAGCTTACTTCGAGCGTGAAGGCTACACGGTTAAAGGGGCCCAGGATGGCTGGCAAGCCCTTTCCATCGCCCGAACCTTCAAACCCGACGTCGTCATTTTAGATATTATGCTCCCCGGAATCGACGGCCTCGAAGTACTGCGTGAGCTCAGGCGGAACGCGGACCCTTATGTTATCCTGCTCACAGCCAAAACCGGAGAAAACGACCGGATAATCGGTCTTAAAATGGGAGCCGACGACTACGTAGTAAAGCCCTTCAGCTCACGGGAGTTGGTTGCCCGGGTACAGGCGATTGTCCGACGCCAGAAAAAGCAGAGTAGTACCGAACCGGATACGTTACAGATAGGGGAGTTCACCATCGACCCGGCTGCTCGCAGAGCGTGGCGTCAACAGCATGAGCTTGAGCTTACCCGTATAGAGTTCGACATGCTTCTCACGTTAATGGAACATAGCGGTCGCGTTCTCAGCCGCGAACAACTGATCGAACATGTGTGGGGCGATGAATACTTCATCGAAGAGCGCGTAGTCGATGTACATATCCGCCGCCTGCGAAGTAAGATACAGCTGTCTGAAGATGATTCTGAATACATAACCACAGTACGCGGCAGCGGATACCGTTTCGAGGCCGCGCAGTGAACGTAGGAGAATTGCTGAAAAGCCGACTGGGGCGGAAAATTTTTGTTTCGCATCTGATCATAGTAGGCGTAGGGGTCGTAGTTCTTCTGCTCACGGCCCGCTTGCAAGCCCCGTATGCATTAAAGCAGCATATTCAGCAGATGGAACACCTGATCGGAGAAAACGAGTTTCTAAGAGAGAACCTGTTGGCTTCGTTTCAGTCGGCTCTTAACGAGGTCATTTTGTTCGCAGCATCCGGCGCACTGTTGGCGGCGGTTATCGTCAGCAGCTTCGTTGCTTGGAGAATAGTATCGCCAATTCGATCGATGATAAAAACCGTAGTCCAGATTGCAGATGGAGATTACCGGCTGAGAGCCCAATTTGTATGGGATGACGAACTGGGAGAACTGGCGAGAAACTTCAACCGAATGGCTGCAGCGCTGCATTCCACCGAAACGCGCCGAGTGGAGCTGATCGGAAACGTTGCCCACGAGTTAAGAACCCCGCTGGCATCGATGCGTAGTCTGATGGAAGGAGTAATCGACGGAGTCTTACCGGCGGATTTCTCAACCTACTCTGCGGTACAGACCGAACTCTCACGCCTACAGCGTCTCGTAGGTGATCTCGAGAACCTTTCAAAAGCAGAAGCGGGACAAATCAAACTGAATATGCAACCGATCGATCTGAATATGCTTTTGAAGCAAGTCTTACTTAAATTGTCCCCCCAATTTTCTGAAAAGCAGATTGAGCTGGTAACAGATCTACCGGAACGCAACATCACCGTACGTGCCGATCGGGAAAGGTTGGAGCAGGTGCTCATCAATCTGCTCGGTAATGCGCTGCAATACACACCGCCGGAGGGACGTGTGAGTATTAAAGCCGAAGACCGGCCTGACAAGATAGTCTGCAGCGTTGAGGATAACGGGATCGGCCTTACAAAACGCGACATCGACCATATCTTCGAGAGATTTTACCGGGTCGACAAATCACGCTCCCGCGCCGGCGGGGGCAGCGGAATCGGGCTTACCATAACTCAGCACATTGTAAAGGCTCACGGCGGCAGTCTGCGGGCCGAAAGCCCCGGTCCTAACCTGGGCAGCCGGTTCTATTTTACCCTGCCGAAAAGCGGTTAATTTTGTAACACTCCCGTAATATTCCCTTCAAATTACCTTCATATCGATTCCCTATATTCACTCTATGCAGTGGTTAGTCAGATGTCCGGAAATGTACATCGTATGGCTGGTGATTATCCTTATAGGGATTGCAGCCGTAACGGTTCTTTTTCCAAAAAACAGACAAAATAGCAGGAGAAGAAAATGGGAATATTAGTCTTACTCGGCGTAAGCGGACTTTTATGGCTTACATACACCAATTATAAGCGCAATTCGACACAAAACAGTTCCACCTATGCAGCTTCTCGTCCGATTGAAATATTACAAATGCGTTTCGCCCGTGGCGAGATCGACCGCGAAGAGTACGAGCGCTTGAAGGTGGAGATAGATTATTAGTATCATTATAGTATTAAGAAAGGATGAACTATGAGCAACGAACATGAACACCACGATCACACCGAGCACCATCGCATGATGATCCGCGACTTTAGAAAGCGGTTTTACGTTAGCATCGTTTTGAGTGTGCCGGTGCTGGCGCTGTCGAAACTGATTCAACAGTTCTTGGGTTTTAGTTTCGGCTTCGCCGGCGACGGCATTGTCGTGTTTGTATTTGCCACGGTCATTTTTGTGTACGGCGGCTGGCCTTTCCTGAAAGGATTGGTCGACGAGCTCAAATCAAAAGCCCCTGGAATGATGACCCTGATAGGTTTGGCCATTACGGTCGCCTACGTGTATAGCGCGGCGGTAACTTTCGGACTGCAGGGCACTCCTTTTTACTGGGAACTGGCCACGCTAATAGCGATTATGCTGGCGGGCCACTGGATCGAAATGGCCTCGGTGGTCAGCGCATCCTCGGCGCTTGAGAAACTGGCGCAGCTCATGCCCAGTGAAGCACATCGTAAAAAGGACGGCGAGACCGAGGACATTCCGCTGTCAGAGGTGCAGAAGGGAGATATCCTGGTGATCAAACCGGGCGAGAAAATCCCCTCCGACGGAAAAGTCATCAATGGCAGCAGTTACATCGACGAATCGATGCTCACCGGCGAGTCGAAACCGGTCAACAAGGGCGAAGGCGATGAGTTGATCGGCGGTTCGATCAACGGCGACGGTTCGCTCGAACTGCAAGTAGAGGGTGCCGGCGAGGATTCATACTTATCAAAGGTCATCAATATGGTCCGCGAAGCCCAGGCAGCCAAATCGAAAACCCAGGCCCTGTCCGACCGGGCGGCAATGTGGCTAACCATTATTGCGCTCACCGTCGGGGCGGCAACGCTGGCCGGGTGGCTGATTGCCGGTCAGGGGCTGCAGTTCTCGATTGCCAGAATGGCGACGGTAATGATCATCACCTGTCCGCACGCTCTCGGATTGGCAATACCCCTGGTTGTGGCACAGTCTACCGCCAAATCGGCCCAGAACGGCCTGCTGATCCGCAACCGAACCGCCTTCGAGAACGCCCGCAAAATCACCACAATGGTATTTGACAAGACCGGGACTCTGACAAAGGGCACCTTCGAAGTCAGCAGCGTTGATATTCATGACGACAGCTACATGAAAAACGATATCCTTGGACTGGCGGCGGCCTTGGAAGGACAATCCGAGCACCCGATCGGCAAGGGAATCGTCGCGGCCGCTAAAGAGACCGGCGCACCTATCGAATCGGCCGACGATTTCGAAGCGATCAAAGGCAAGGGCGTTCGGGGCCGCGTCGACAAGAAAAAGATCTCCGTAGTCAGTCCGGGCTACCTCGAAGAGCAGAATATCGAACGCCCGCCGGAGGCCGGACATAAGGGCGGTGTTACCAGGGTCTTCGTGCTGGTCGACAACCGGATCGCCGGATCGATCGCCCTCTCCGACACCATTCGCCCCGAATCGTACCGCGCCGTCAAGGCACTGCAAAAGCGGGGCATCAAGTGCTGGATGCTGACCGGCGACAACAGCGAAACCGCCAAAGCCGTATCGGAGGAGCTCGGCATGGACGGCTATTTCGCCGAGGTTTTGCCCGATCAGAAGCAGGACAAAGTGAAAGAGTTGCAGGATAGCGGCGAGTACGTGGCCATGACCGGTGACGGGGTGAACGACTCCCCCGCTCTGGCGCAGGCGCAGATCGGAGTTGCCGTCGGCTCGGGTACCGATGTAGCGGCCGCCACCGCGGATATTGTGCTGGTGAACTCGAATCCTCTCGACATCACCGCGCTCATCCTGTTCGGACGTGCCACTTATCGTAAGATGGTGCAGAACCTGATCTGGGCCACCGGTTACAATGTGATCGCCATCCCGCTGGCCGCCGGCGTACTGTACAATGCGGGCATAGTACTGGCCCCCGAGGTCGGAGCCATCCTCATGTCCCTCTCGACGGTGATCGTTGCGATCAACGCGCAGCTGCTGAGAGTAAAGAAAGAAGAGCTGGAAGAGGCGACAGCGTGAATGCAGATATAGACCGGAGCCGCACTGACAAAATCAAAGGGCGCTACTCCCGGATCGCGGGCATCTACGACGCTCTCGAAGCTCCAATGGAGAAAGCATTTGCCGGCTGGCGGCAGTCGCTGCTGGCCGGCGCCCGCGGACGCGTATTGGAGGTAGGCGTGGGCACCGGGAAAAATCTGCCCTACTATCCCGCGGACACTCAGGTTACCGCCATCGATTTCAGCCCCACTATGATTGCGCGGGCCCGCGAGCGGCGAGACGCCTACGGCTTAGAGAATATTGATTTGCAAGAGATGGATGTGCAGAACCTCGATTTTGCCGACCGCAGCTTCGATACGGTGGTGAGCACCTGCGTGTTCTGCTCGGTACCCCTGCCGGTAGCGGGGCTGCGCGAACTGCACCGTGTACTCAAACCCGGCGGGCGCATGCTCATGCTGGAGCATGTGCGCAGCGAAAAGCCGGTGACGGGGTTTCTGATGGACATCCTTAACCCCCTCCCCCTGTATATCTACGGGGCCAATATCAACCGGCGGACCATAGAAAATCTACGGGCCGCCGGCTTTACCGACATTCGGGAAGAAAATTTATGGGGGGATATTATGAAGCGGATCGAAGCCCGGCCGTGAGCCTTAAGCCCCGTTTTACTCACCGGGCGAATACTGGCGCTGATAGAAATCTGCGGAAGAATCGTCCTGATCTTCGGGTAGCTCTATACGGTATCTTATCCGCCGGGCCATACGGCGATCCAGACGGACAATCGGCAGCCAGGCGGCCGCCACCAGCAGCAGCCCGGCGGCGAATGCTCCCAAAGCCCGGCCGGCCTCCCCGGCCTCCGGTAAAATCACATAGTAGCCGAGCCCTAAGCCGGCGGCAAACAGCAGCAAAGGAACACCGTACACAATCCCGGTTAAACTAAGCAGACTCGTATTTTCCATAGTCAGACTAATGGTGCGGCCCGGCGTAATGGCTTCCGGAGACTCGGCCAGCGGCCCCCGCAGATGTGTGCGGGCTATTTTTAACAGCCCGCCGTCGCGGTAGCACTGCTCGGCCAGGTCGCAGGTTTCGCAGGCTTCCTCCCCGGAAACCCGCACCTGCAGCCACTGGTCATCGCTGTCGACCACCACCGCCTTCTCTTCAATCATCGTTGTACCTACTCCCCGGCGCTATCATTGCCGGCGTCCGTCGAGCCGGCGCCAGCCTTGGCCTGCACGAAGGCTTCGAAATGTTCCAGGTTCCGGCGGGAGCTGTAGGCATCGGTGGGACATTTTGCACCGTACTCCGCTTTGGCGGTATAGTTCTCAGTATTGACTACCGCCAGGTTGCTGTTCATGCTCACCGCGTCCGGGTTTTCATCGGCTGCGGCCGCTTTTACGCAGATTTTGCAGGCGATGCAGGCCTTTTTACAGACCTGCCGGGCAATCGGGCCGGGATCCTGCGATTTGCAGTACACAAAGGCCTCGTAACTGACGGGATGCAGTTCGATCAGGTCACGCGGGCAGGCGGCCACACAGTTTCCGCAGGCGGTACACTTCTCAGCATCCACATAGGGAATACCGGTGGCACTCATGTGGATTGCATCGAAGGGACAGGATTTCACACAGGAACCGAGCCCGATACAGCCGTACTTACAGCGTTTGGCCACATCCTGCGAATAGACGGCCGCCGCACAGTCGGGGATACCGTGGAATTCGCCGGGAAAACCGGCTGCCTCGCTGTCGCCCTGACAGAAGACTACCGCCACCAGTTTTTCCTTGTCCTCGTCGGCTACTTCAACGCCCATTACATGCGCCACCGCCCTGGTCGTATCGGCCCCGCCGACTACACAGAGATCGATCTGCTCGCCTTCCTCGGCAATGGCCTCGGCATAGGAAGCGCAGGAGGGGTATCCGCAGCCCCCGCAGTTGACTCCCGGCAGCACCTCGTCAACCTCGTCGATCTTCGGATTGGTTTCGACATGGAAACGGCGATTGGCGAATCCTAAAAACACGGAAAAGCCTATCCCCAGAACTCCCATGAGCATTATTGTCTGTATGATGATCATACCTCACTCCTTCTTCTTATACGCACTTTTTTATGCTGACATCAACCCGGTAAAACCCATGAAAGCCAGTGCCAATACCCCCGCTACAATGAGCGTGATGGCCGCGCCGCGAAACGGGCGGGGTATGTCGGCCACTTCCAGCTGCTCCCGTATTCCGGCCATAATTACAATTGCCAGGGTAAACCCTACGCCGGCTCCGAATCCGAAGGCAATACTGGTGATAAATCCATAGGCACGCATTGCCTGAATCAATGCGACAAACAAAATTGCACAGTTGGTGGTTATCAACGGGAGAAAAATTCCAAGGGTTTTATACAACTCAGGAAACGTCTTACGGATAAACATCTCCAGGAACTGTACGAGAGATGCAATTACTACGATATAAGAGACGTACTCGAGAAACGGGAGCCCGAAAGGAATCAGAACCAGGTTATTTATCAACCAGGTGACGGCTGCGGTAATCGTCATAACGAAGGTAACCGCGATTCCCATACTGACCGCCGCATCGACTTTCTTCGAAACCCCGATAAAAGGGCAAATCCCTACGAAGTAGTAGAGCACGAAGTTATTCACCAATACCGCGACTACAAAAACTGCTACTATCTGCATATTAACCCGCCTTCCTCAAAATCGGAGCTCCGCTTTCCTGCAATTGATTGAAAATCGCCATCATAATCCCCAGGGCCAGAAAGGCACCGGGCGGGAGAATCATTATCAACATCGGGGTGTAAGTCTCCCCCAGAATCGTTGCTCCGAAGAGCTCGCCGCTGCCCAGGATTTCACGTACACCGCCGAGCAGCATCAGTGCTCCAGTAAAACCGGCGCCCATCCCCAGGGCGTCCGCCAGGGACGGGGCCAGGGGGTTACGGGTGGCAAAGGCCTCGATACGCCCCATAATCATACAGTTCACCACTATCAACGGCACGTAAGGCCCTAAAGAGGCGGATAAGGGTGGAAAAAAGGCCTTGAGTACCAGGTCGGCGATGGTAACAAAAGTTGCGATTATCACTGCATACACCGGTATACGGACCTGGTTCGGAACGATGGAGTTGATCACCGCAGCAATTGCTGCGGAGAAAAACACGACAAAGGTGGTCGCCGCGCCCATTGCCAGGCCGTTGACGACACTGGTGGTAACCGCCAGGGTGGGGCACATGCCCAGAACCTGTACAAATACGGGATTGTTCTTGATAAGTCCCTTCGAAAAGTGAGAGAGCATCGTACTGTCTTTCATTCCTCAGTCTCCTTTCCGGCTTGGTCGGCCAGCAGCGCCAAAGCGCGGTCCAAGGTTGCATTGATGCCGCTCACCACCGCCTTGGTAGAGATTGTAGCGCCGGAAATAGCTTCGATTTCATTTTCTTCGGCGGAAGCACTGCCACCCTTCACATAGCTGATGTCCTGTCCCGGCTGCAACCCTTGGAACTGCTGTTTGAAGGAGGCACTGTTGATATTAGCCCCCAGTCCGGGAGTTTCTACATGCTCGACCACTTCCATCCCGGTGATCCGTTGCAGTTGCGGACCCAAGCCGACCAGTAGTCGGATTTCGCCGCCGTATCCGGTAGTGACAACCCGAACCGCGTATCCGATAAGCGAGCCGCCGGAGCGGGCGGTGTATATTTGCGGGGCATCCGCCCCTTCGATGTCGGCCAGCTCAAACTCGGGAGATTCGGCACTCTGAAACAATGCACCGAGCGATCGTTCCAAGGCGATCTGCTGGTTGCGCTCTATCCGCGGCAGCAGGGCCGAATATGTTATTGCTAATGCGGTGCCTGATAACAAGGCCACTATCGTTAAAACGAGAATCATTCTTTTCATGCCACAACTCCTTTCTCACGGCTGCTGCCGAAAGTTTTGGGGAGCGTATATCGGTTGATAAGAGGAGTAAGCGAGTTCATCAACAGAATTGAGTACATCACTCCTTCCGGAAAACCGCCGAAGAGTCGGATAATCACAACGATTATCCCTGCACCGAATCCAAAGACAACCTGTCCCTTCCGCGTGAACGGCGAGGTAGCCATATCGGTGGCCATGTAGAACGCTCCGAGCATGAGTCCGCCCGACAGAAGGTGAAACAACGGCGGGGAGTAACTTGACGGATCGATAAGATAAAACAGGCCTGAGAAAAGAAACACCGTTCCCAGGTACCCACCGACCAGCCGCCAGTCCACAATTTTGAGTCCGATCAACACCAGGCCGCCGATAATAATCAGCAGTGCGAATGTTTCGCCGATACTTCCGCCGACTTGTCCAAATAGTAATGCCTTCAACGGGGTGGCAATACCTTCGAAACGGGCTGCCGCCAAGGGGGTAGCACCGCTGGCACCATCCACGCCGCCCAGAGAAAACAGTGTCGCCGGCTGGCTGTAACTGGTCATCTGCACCGGATAGGATGCGGATAAGAACGCCCGCCCCACTAGTGCCGGGTTGAATATATTTGCACCGAGGCCGCCGAACACCTCTTTTCCGATGAAGATCGCAACGAAGGCTCCCAGCGCTATGAAAACAGGCGATAAGTCCGGCGGTACCACCATCACCAGGAGAAGACCGGTAATGACCGCACTCCCGTCGGTTATGCTCCGCTTGTCCTTCCCTCGAAAGAGTTTTACAACGAATTCCGTCGCCACTGCGGTGGCAATAGATACCACATAGAGTAAAAGTACCTTGTTTCCGAACAGCAGTATTGAGAACACCACCACCGGCAGAAGGGTAGCGATGACAATATACATAATCCTGGAGGTGCTGGCGGGAGAAAACAGGTGCGGCGAGGAAGTGATTATATAGCCCTCTTTTTTTCCTGTCATAAAATAGTAACTCCTTTCCTGAGCTTATAAGCCGCGAATATTGATGAAGTTCTTCGCATACCTGATCCAGGCCACGAGACGAATTTTAGCCGGGCAACT
>JAASTM010000044.1 GCA_021767325.1 Spirochaetales bacterium | reverse complement strand
CCCGGCGAGGAGAAGTACATCGGTCACGGGGTTTCCTTTTGCGCTACCTGCGACGGATTCTTCTTTCGCGATAAAGATGTTCTGGTCATCGGCGGGGGCGACAGCGCCATCGAAGAGAGCCTCTTCCTGACCAAGTTCGCCAAGCGGATCAGAGTCGTTCACCGCCGTGACGAGCTGCGGGCCGGTGAGCAGCTGAAGAAGGCGGCCTTCGATCACGAGAAGATCGAGTTTGTCTGGGACACTGTAATCGAGGAGATTGTCGGGAACGATAAAGTCAGCGGCGCAAAAGTGAAAAACGTTAAGACCGGGGCAGTCAGTGAGCTCGAAACCGACGGTATTTTTATCTTTATCGGTCACTATCCCAATTCAAAACTCTTCGAAAATCAGCTGGAGATGGACGAGGAAGGCTATCTCAAGACCAATGAGCGTATGATGACTAATGTGCCGGGTGTGTTTGCCGCCGGAGAAATTCAGGACCGGCTCTACCGGCAGATCGCCACATCGGTGGGCCAGGGCAGCGGGGCCGGCATTATGGCCGACCGCTGGCTGCGCGAGCAGAGCCGATAGGGGCGCGGGGGTTGGCGACCGGTTGGATTGCTTTCGTAATAAGAGGAGATTATGGTTATACTATGACAAATATAAAGGCTTTTATTACGATTATAATTTTCGTGCTAAGTGCGGTTATCGGAATTACCGCATGCAACGATTCTAAGCAGGAACAGACGGCAGCAACCGAAACCGAGCCGAAGACAGTGATAATTGGGTATAACCGATTTCTCACTCAGGCTTTTGGACCTGGTGAACCCCCGATTGAGTTTATACAAGCGCAGGTACAGAAGGAGTATCCCCACATTTCAGTTGAGCTGAATATCATGCCCGACGATACTGCCGGAATGCGCAATGCCATTGCGGTGTGGATGAACGGCAACGACGGTACAGTCGACATATATGGAATGGACACTCCTTGGGTTACTGAGTTCGGTAGCGCCGGTTGGGCTCTTCCGCTCAATGGAAAGGTACCTGAAACAGAAAATTTCGTACAGGCAGGCCTGGATACATTCTCACATCAGGGAGAGTTACTGGCAATTCCCTTTTGGGGTAGTGTCAGCGGGCTGTATTATCGTTCCGATCTGCTGGAGGAGGCCGGTTTTAAAACCCCTCCCCGCACTATCGATGAAATGCGGCAGATGTTCCGCATGGTTCAGGAACAGCATCCGGAAATTACTCCCTTTGTCTGGCCCGGCGGTAAGAATGAAGTTCTGGTAATGGTGTTCTCCGACTTTTTGCATGCATTTGGAGGCACCTACCGCGATTCTGCCGGTAATTATGCCTTTGATTCGCCGGAGGCGATTGAGGCACTCGAGTTCATGCGCTCTCTTATTCAAACGGAGCTTTCGCCTGAAGCAGTGAAAACCTGGAACCAACAGGAGGCGTACAGACTGTTTGTAGAGGGAAAGGCTCTGTTTGCCTGGAGCAATAACGATTTAGTGCTCTGGCTGGATGATCCAGAGCGTAGTCAGATCGCCGGAAAGTGGGGTTTTGCTCCCTCCCCGGCCAAGACGGATGGTCAGCGTGTATCAATCACCGGCGGATTTGGGTTTGCGGTAAATCCGCACAGCGATGTGCCCGAAGCAGCCTTGAATGTGCTCGAAATAATTGCCGGAAAGGCGGTACAGAAAAACTTCGCCCTTGCCTGGGGACCAATCCAGTACTACCGTGGTTTGTACGATGATGCCGAAGTACAGAATGCCAATCCCAATGCGGAGCGTATTAACGCAGTGCTCGACTATACAATCAACCGGCCTCCGGCTGTGCGCTACGCTCAGCTCTCCTCGATCCTGCAGCAAGAGCTACACGCGGCCCTGACCGGACAGAAGAGCTCTGAAGCGGCCTTAGAAACGGTAAATCGAAGAGCGGAAGGTCTGAAATAGCAATTGAAGCGACACAGTGCAGGTGGCAACCGCGAATGGATGTTTCTCGTACCGGCGCTGTGTGCGCTGACCCTTTTTTACTACTATCCCTTTCTGCAGAGTGCGCTGTACAGTCTCTTTTCGCTGGAGTACAGCACCGACTGGTTGCAAGCTCCCTTTATCGGTCTGCAGAACTACCGCCGTGTACTGAGTTCTCCGGAGTTCTGGCAGAGTCTTCGTTTTACCATTCTGTTTACCATCGGGGCAGTTATTCTGGATATGAGTATCGGGATGCTGCTGGCGCAGGCCACTTTTTGGATTCACCCGATGTTCAGGGTGATCCTGAGAACCATAATAATCATTCCCTGGGCAATTCCCCGGGTTATTCAAGCTAGTATCTGGCGTTGGATGCTAAACTCTGAGGTGGGGGTTATCGGGGTTCTGTTGGTCCGGTTTGGTATAACCGACTCTCCTCCTCTCTTCTTGGGTGAACCCCGCTTGGCACTGCTCAGTATCATTCTTGCCTATGTATGGAAAGGAGCCTCGATTGCAGCGGTATTTTTAATGGCCGGACTGGCTTCGGTTCCCAAAGAGCTGCAGGATGCTGCCCGGATTGACGGGGCCGGTTCAGTGAGGCGCCTGTTTTCAATTACTATCCCGGTAATGCTTCCGATTATCGTAATTGCCGTGTTGTTTCGCACTCGCGATGCACTGCGGGTTTTCGATGTAATTATCGGGCTGACCGGCGGAGGGCCGGGTAACGCGACCGAATCACTCAGCACCTATGCCTACCGGATTTATTTCGATTTTAATAATTATGGTATTGGTTCAGCATATGCAGTGATTATATTTATAGCAGTAGCGGTATTGAGTATCGTGTATATTAAAAGATTTCTTGAACGGTTTGAGTTTGTAAAATGAAGAGAAGCAAACACGGATACATTGTGCTATCTGGCCTCGTTTTCCTGCTGATCGCCCTTTTCGAGCTGGGACCTCTGCTGTGGATGGGGCTTACTTCGCTGAAACCGGCCGGGACCGAATTCCGTATTCCTGTGAAAATAGTGCCTGAAAACCCTACTCTGGAGAATTACGCTGTAGTAACCCAAGGGAATTTTCAGGTGCAGCGATCCATCCGAAACAGTTTGATAGTATCGGGAACGGCAATGCTCGGTACCCTTCTGCTCAGCAGTCTGGCCGCTTTTGCCATGGCCAGGAGCCGTTTTCGCTATAAAAAGAGCGCTTTCTTCAGCATTCAGGCTGCCGGGCTCGTGCCTCCCATTATCGTGATTGCTCCGACCTTTGTACTGCTCAGATCCTGGGGCCTGCTGGGTACCTTGGGAGCAATGATACTTCCTCATATTGCCTACGGAGTGCCTCTGGCAACTCTGCTGATTGCAAGCTTTTTTGCCGGTATTCCGATTGAGATGGACGAGGCCGCCCGGATTGACGGTGCGGGTTCGCTGCGAATTTTTCTACAGATACTGCTGCCGGTGCTGCGACCGGCCCTTTTTTCCGCCGGTGTATTGAGTTTTCTGGGCAGCTGGGGTGATTTCATGCACGCTTTGACCGTGACCCTGGGCTTACCGGCAGTCCAGACAGTTCCGGTGGCTATTCTTAGTTTCAGCAGCGCTTTTCAGCTGCAGTGGACTTGGATCGCCGCCGGGGTGATACTTTCGGTACTTCCGGTTGTCGTGCTGGTGGTTCTGTTTCAACGCTACCTCATCGACGGTCTTACCTCTGGAGCTCTCTCATGAGCGAGATTACCCGCAGCAGGATGGAACGATTCCAGGGAATACTGCCTGCGTATCTTCGTGACCGGATTGCGACCATGCGGCGGTATTGGAACTTATATTGGATTGTGGTCCGGGATCAGGTGGAGTTCCTGGGATTCACCACGCCACTGCTACGGACTGCTGTGTGGCTTTTTTCTCTTCTGCCGGCCCTGCCGATTGCTTGGCGTCTCTTGGAATTCGACCGGTTGATTTACGAACGGGGGCTGGTTGAGGCGGCCGATTGGTTGTTGAACCGCTATTATCGGGGATACTCCAGCTCAGCGGTCAGTGCTGCTGATCGGGCGCAGTCTTCGAGTTCCACGGGAGAGTTGCTGTATGCAAATCATGTCGGGCTGGCAGATGTTTTGGCCTTACTGAGCTGGTGGAAACGGTCGGATGCATATATCATTACCAAAGAGAGGGCGCTTATACGGGCATTGCCGGCATTGAGCGAACATGTTATTTCAATAGGGAACAGTCCGGCCGAGCGACGGCGGATGCTTCAAAGGCTTGTACAGCGGTTGGCTGAGGGCGCGCGGGTGGTTTTGTTTCCTGCCGGAAGAATTGAAAACGATCCATGGTTTCTCTCTGCAGGTGAACCGGCCATCTTGGAGTGGTCGGGATTAATAGGATATCTGCTTGAGTATGGACGAAAACAGGGCTTTCGATTTACATTGCAGCCGGTTTTAACCGGAAATGTGTATGCTCCCGTGTCGCGTTCCTTCTATTCTGTGCTGGTACCAAAGAGACGTAGCCTTAGAAATGATCGAAACAAATATATGGCTTTTTTTACTTTTATTTTCAGACTCGGCAGGTATCAGCCTTTGAGGTTGATACCGGACAGTGTGTGGACCTTTGATGATATTCCTGCAGAGCATCAAGGAAAAAAGGCGATTACGGAGTTTTTCCGTAACCGCCTCATCATGCTCTCTGGGACTATTACCAGACGTAATGGCGAATAGGCGGATACGCCTTCCAGACCGCCAGGGCAAGGGGAGTACCGATAAGAATACCCACTATGTTCTGCAGGATATTTCCGGGGATTTCGGCGGCTGCGGCGGCGAAGCCAACCATAATCCCGCCGGTGAGGAAGTAGATACCGCCCATTATCAGGGTTCCGACTACAAACGCTATAAGCAGCGATACAAAACCTGGTTTCTGCGGCAGCTCATCCTGCTCCCGGCTCGAGTGCGTCCGCATTTTACGGGCAGCTTTAATTATCAGGCCGATACCGAGACCTTGCAGTCCGTGTGCCAGAAAACTGAAGGGCGCCCACTGGGCGTAACCGGCCAGCAGATCGGCCAGTGCGGTTCCCACTCCACCGGTGATAAAAGCGGTGATCGGTCCGAACAGAATGGCGGTGAAAAATATTGCTACATCTCCGAAGTTTATGTAACCGCGGGTAGGGGCTACCGGAATTCTGACTACATAGGTAAACAGGGCGGTGACTGCTATGAGTATCGCCAGCGTTGCAATCCTGAATGCCGGCAGCTGCATGAAACTTTCGTTCTGTGTGCTCTTCATGATGTGCTCCTTGAACTGATGATACTACTATTGTATGAAAAATATGTAGATTGTACAGTGTTTTGTACTACAAAAATAATAAAAGTACTATAAAAAGTAGTACAATTAAAGAATATATCAGTTGGTGTATTACTTTTTTGAACGGGACAAGGCTGCGGTATGAGGACCTGTCGTTGTGCCGGCCGAAGCCCCGGCTCTCCAGAGCCATAGACAAGGTCGGAATACTCTTGATGGAGTGAATCATTACCGAAACCAGAGTGGGAAACAGGTGAGTGAACTTTTTTTTCGGATTCAGTGTCTTTTTTCCTGTCTGCAGCGGCCGGCGCAGCGCATGAGCATCCTCTATATTGTGGTACAGCTGCAGCAGCGACGGGATGTAGCGGAAGGCGATAGTAATTACCAGAGCACCTGAATACGGCAGCCCGTACCAGCGCAGGGTAAGGATAAAGTCGTCGATAGTGGTGGTGCGGAAGAAGAGAAAAAAGGCGGAGGTGATACCGCTGAAGCGTAGTATCAGGACCACCGCTTCCTGCAAGCCTCCGGTTGTGATGCTGAGCAGCGCCCCGAACTGAAAAAGTTCCCGGCCGGACCGATGAAAGGGCGGGGTGAGCAGGGCAACCAGCAGCAGTATCGGCCAGATTGTTTTCAGTGGAAGAAAGACCTCTCTGACAGATAAGGCAAGGCTAATCAGCAGCACCAAGCCGAGATAGTAGGCTGCCAGCGAAACTATTCTGACCGGCATAATCAGTGCAATCACCCACAAAATCAGCAGTGCGAATTTGAGGCGGGGATCGGTGTGATGAACAAATGAGCTACCGGGCAGGTATGATCCGCTAATCATGAGTCCCCCTGCGGGAGAATTCGGCCGGCATGCATCCTGAGAATGTGGTCGGAAAAATGTGCGGCCAGTTCGGCATCGTGGGAGATTATTAATAGCGAGCGCTCCGGTGACTGGAAGGTCTCAATCAGCGCGGCAAAGTCTTTCGGGCTGATCCCGGAGTCGGTTTCGTCGAATATGCAGATCGGCCGCTCCAAGAGCCAGTAGGTGGCCGCCTGCAGGCGTTTGCGGGTTCCATAGCTCATCAGACTCGGGGCGGTTTGGGCCGGGGGGAGATCAAAGGTCTCGATTGCGGTCTGCACCAACTCGTGTATCTCTTCCTGCGGGCGGCCCGCTTCTTTCAATCCGTAGGCCAGTTCCTCCTCGACCGTTGACAAAAAGATTTGATAGTCCGGGTTTTGAAACATATACGCGGCGGAGCTGCGGAGAAATTCCGCATCCGCTGCGGTTTTGTCAAAATAAGGACTGCTGATGTGTCCGCTCTGCGGAGCATACAAACCACAGAGGAGTTTGGCGAGGGTTGTTTTTCCGCATCCATTCGGCCCGGCCAGCGTAAGGGTTTTTCCGGGGTATAGCTGAAAATTTTCGACCTGCAGCGAGAAATCGCCCTTATTCGGATACTGAAAGCTCAGACTTTCAGCCTTAAGCAGCGGCTGTGAAGCCGCCGTATTTTTACCGGTGCGAGCCGCAGCCTGGCCTTGAACCTGAACCCCAGCCCCGGTCCTGTTCCTGGCCTCGGTCTTGGTCCCGGGCTGCCCTTGAGTGCGGGGCTTCCAGCGCAGCCCGTCCTGTTCTGCAAAGCGTTCAATAGCCTCAGGGGCGCTATGCAGTCTGCCCTGTGAGAGGATGGCGGTGTGCTGCCGGGGGCTGTACGTACTTTTGGAGTTCAACTTGGAAGAGAACAGCAGGACGGTACTGTTCTGCTCGTGCAGGTACTCGAGCAAGACCGACCTCCAGTGGGGGTCCATTTCATCGAGGGTCTCGTCCAATATCCACAGGCGCGGTGATACGGCCGCCAAAACCGCACACAAGAGCCGTTTCTTCTCACCGCCGGAGAGTGTGGCCGGGTTGCGTCCGGCTTTGTCGGCCAACTCGAAGCGTTCGAGTTCTCTCTGCACTTTTTGATCGATGAGCTGCGGTTCTAATCCGAGTGATTCGAGCGGATAGGCGATTTCCGAATCTACTCTGGTAGTGATGAGCTGGTCGTCGGGGTTCTGAAAGACAATTCCGGCCGCTTCGATAATATCCTGAGGTCTGGCTTCCCGTAGATCGGTCCCGGCAACTTTCAGCGCTCCTTCAACTCGTCCGCCCGAATAGCGGGGTACGAGACCGGTCAAAATGCGGCTGAGGGTCGTTTTTCCCGATTCCGGCGCTCCGATTATGGTGTGAAACTCACCCTCGTTGACAGTGTAATTCAGATTCTCAAAGACTTTATTCACTGTTTCGGTATCTGAGTAGCGTGGATAGGTGAAGGTGAGATGCTCGATCTGAATAATGGGTTCCATGTGTACAGGGAGTATACCTGAAAGGCGGTGCTCTGTGAACATAAGCCCTGAACCGACAGACTATAAAACTGCCGGTTCAGACACATGCGTTTATGTGGTGCCGCCATGGGCCGGTGCCGGCTCGGTGCGGGCAGTCTCTTCTGAGTTATGCCGCATTTGTTCGGCCTGTTTCTGAAACCAGAACAGGCTTTTATACTCCTCACCGTGCTTGTACCAGCGATAGTTCGGATCCTCTATCTGACGGTTCCACACTGGATCGGTCAGCTCCTTGAACTCCTGCGCGTATGTATCGATCCAGCTGACTACTTCGGGATCGTGAATCAGATCTTCAGAGTGTTCGTGACCAGCAGGAACCACGTAAGTGTCGACCAGTTCGCGGAGCACCGTGGGATTGTCGATTATCATGCAGGGGCGTTTCAGGTTGCCGTTTTTGTTGTACGGGTAGCGGGTGCGGATAGCTTTGAAAAAGGGTGAATTGACTGCTTCCAGAAGGTTCTTCTCTTTTATGTTGTCGACGCCGAAGTGGGCGAATACACAGGGCTCTACCCTCCCTGAATTGAGAATGTGGAAATAGCTTCGTCCTCCGGCCAGACACCCGCTGACGGCCGGCCCATCATTCCAGAAGTCCGCCATGAAGATAGGGTACTCCTTTCGCAGCTGTGCAATCTTATTGCCGCACTCTACTCTCTGTTCAGGAGTGGGGACCAACTCGAGAATGGGATCTTTACCCACCGGCATGAACATGAAATACCAGGCAAAAATTGCTCCTTTGTTCATATAATACTGGACGAACTCCGGGTCAGTCACGGTGGCAATATTGTTGCGGGTATAGGTGACACTTATTCCGAATAAAACTCCGGCATCGCGGAGGTTCTGCATAGCCTGCATAATTTTATTATATGTCCCCTTGCCGCGGCGCTCATCCGTTTCTTTTTCAAATCCTTCTACACTCAATGCCGGGGCGACATTTCCCAATTCTCCGAGCCGCTGGGCGGTTTGTCTATCAATTAGGGTGCCATTGGTGTAGGTGAGGAAGAACATGTCATTGTATTTTTCAAACATTCTCATCCAGGTCTCTTTCATTACATACGGTTCACCGCCCGACACCACCACAAAGTACATGCCCAGTTTGCGCGCCTGGGAGAGAATAGAATCTATTGCCGCTTCAGAGAGCTCTCCGTCTTTGGTATACAGGCCCGAATAGCATCCTGTGCAGTTCAGATTACAGCGCATGGTCGGGCTCATCACCATCAGGCTTGGTATCCATTGGTCGTAGCTGCTGTGTTCTCTGCGCACTTTCTCGCCGATGTATCCCCAGTTGTAGATGAGATTCTCTACCAATTTTCGTTTTGCGGTTTGATTTACTTCCTGGCCGACCCTGGTGAAAAGGGTCGCCATACCCTGGCGTTGATCAATGTCGTGATTAAGCCCATTTAGAAAATGCTGTAATCCCGATGTTCCCATATCGGTCTTTAATAGACCTGATAGCTTTCGTAGGTCCTCAAAATCTCCGGTTAGACTCTTAGTGACTTTGTCAACCACCGACCTTTTGAGTAGATGGTTCTTTAATGCTTTCACTGGTCCTTCTGCTTTTACAAAATTTGGAATATGAGACATACATACCTCCCTAAAAAATGAGCATC
Source organism: Spirochaetales bacterium (assembly GCA_021767325.1). Next base: position 587 of record JAASTM010000044.1, on the reverse strand, counting down.
ATATGTGTCACGATTTGAGAGTAAGGGAACCAAAAAGAAATCTTTAATCGTCTGTTCAGAGTGCTGGACCAGACGATGAGATTAGTGCGGGCAACAACGTTCGACATATGATACTTTGTACAAATCAGTGGATGTTCCACGTTTAAAAGGTAAGTCTATTTTTTTTCAGCGACAAGGGGAGTGCCGATTTCCCCCTATGTAATACCGTAATAGCTCAGTATGAATGGTTTGATATCCAGAAGCGAGTGCGGTTCCGGCGAATGAGCGGCCCATTTTTCGGCCTGCGATGATATGAAAAAGAAAGGGACCGGATTGAGGGTGTGATCGCCGATTTCCATATCCTCCGCATTTCCGTGATCGCTAATAATCAGGATGTCGATCCGCTCCTTGGATTGCTCCCAGAGGGCCCTGAGGAAGGCGTTGATATTGGCGACGCAGTGGCGGATAGCCGCAGCCTTGCGGGCGTGGCCGTAGGTATCGGTCAGGAAATATTCGAAGAATACCAAATCGTGCCGTTTGAAGATATTGAGCACGTGCGAGGCGGCCCGCTTGGGGGCAATCGGCTTGATGCTGAATCCGCGGTCTTT
>JAASTM010000043.1 GCA_021767325.1 Spirochaetales bacterium | reverse complement strand
ATCTTGACAACATAGTCGGCATAGCGTACCGCCATCAAATTCTGCTCTTTTTGATAACTCTCGGTATCGAATCCGTACAGATCAAAGATCTCCTGAAGGTAGTTATACAAGGTTCGCAGGATCCGTTCGAAATACCGATGGTAGTTGGAAAGCAATGGATTCAGATAGATGCTGCGGTAGTTGAACTCCTTGAGCACCTTCATTGCATGAAAGATAGAATCACTGAAGCCGATCGCACCGGCCTGTTTCGAGGCCTCGATTACATCGGTTACCAGACTGCTGATGATTTCACTGTTGGATGAACCCAGCACCTCTACCACTTCTTCGGGAATATCCTTCTTCTCAATAATCTTCAGTTGGACGGCATCTTCCACATCACGGCCGAGATACGCGATTTTGTCGGCCATTCTGACCACTGTTCCCTCCCAGGTCGAGGGATAGCGGTCCCGGGCTTCGATTTTTCGCAGATTTTTCTCCTCGAAATCCGGTTGTATAAACTGCTCGAACTTTTCACCGCAGTGGTTTACTATGCCATCCCGCACCGCATAGGTGAGATTCATCCCTTTCCCATAATTCGACAGGTAATCCACTACCCGCAGCGAATACAGCTCATGAATGAAACCCCCGCTCTCCTGCTTCAGATTATCCATGACGGTCTCACCGACGTGACCAAAGGGAGTGTGGCCCAAATCGTGCCCCAGTCCGATCGCCCAGGCCAGGTCGGGATCCAGATCTAATCCGCGGCAGATAGCCGCTGCCACCGAGGCGACATGCATCACATGTTCGATACGGGTACAGATATGATCATTTTTCGGGGAAAAGAATACCTGTGTCTTGTGCTTCAACCGCCGGAAGGGATACGAATGAATTATTGCGGTTGTGTCCCTGAAGTAGTGCCCCCGCTCGTCCTCCTGCCGGGGATACTCTCTTTTTCGCAGAACTTCGCGAGTCAACTGATTCTCAAACTTTTTCATGCACTCCTCCTGTTAACCATCATATATCATAGTGCTTAATTTGTAAGTATTACAATATTACAGATTTTTGAGGTTGATATTATTTGAATTTTCCATTTAAACTCACTATAGTTCAGACTACGTGATATATTCTTGAGGTGAACGCGAGTAGTATGCGCAGTGAAAAAGTTCTGATCGTCGAAGATGAACGCATTATTGCTTTGGATCTCAAAAAACGGCTTGAGCGATTCGGGTTCCCTTCGCCGGAGATCGTTTCAAACGGCGAGGAAGCTCTGTCTGCAGCCGAATCCATGCAGCCCGATATTATCCTGATGGATATCATGCTGGGCGGTCCGATCGACGGTATCGACGCGGCAAAAACAGTCAAAGAGAAGCTCAACATCCCCGTTATATTTTTAACCGCCTACTCTAATGAAAACACCCTCGACCGGGCCAAAGAGGCTGAACCCTACGGCTATATTCTCAAACCCTTCAAGGAACGCGAACTCTATACCACCATCGACATTGCGCTGTACAAATTCCAGGTAAACCGCCAGCTCAAACAGCAGGAGCGTTGGCTTTCTGCGGTTCTCCACAGTATAGAAGACGGCATAATCGCTACCGGTCACGACGGCCGTATTCAATTCATGAACAATGTAGCCGAAACGATTACCGGATGGAACGAAACCGAAGCCCAAGACCATCGCCTGGAAGAGGTGTTCTCTCTCACCTACGGACACGACAAGCGTCAGGTGAACTTTCCTGAGATCAGTTCGGCCAACGATGATAATTTTCCCTTTATTTTCAAGGATTGTATTCTCAACAATAAACAGAGCGCTGAGATCAACGTCGAGGGTTCATTGGCGGTAATCAAGGATCGTAATGGCAAAACCGACGGTCAGGTACTGGCATTTCGCGATACCACCGAGATGCAGCTCCTCAGCGATACCATTTCCTATCAGGCCAGCCACGATACTCTTACCGGCTTGGCCAACCGCGACGAGTTTTCCTCCCGTTTAGAGCTCATCTTAGAATCTGCAAAACAGGTAGATTCGGAGCACGCCCTCATCTACCTCGACATAGATCAGTTCCGGGTGGTCAATGACATCTGCGGACACACTGCAGGGGATGAGCTACTGCTGAAAACCACCCGCATAATTCGGTCGGTGGTCCGCAGCAGCGATTTTTCGGCCAGACTGGGAGCCGACGAGTTCGGGATCCTGCTCGAACACGCCAATACCGATCAAGCCATGGAGATTGCCAAACGGCTGCAGTCACGGCTAATGGAAGACCGGCTCATCTGGGACAAACACGTTTTCAACATCAACACCAGCATCGGGATAGTTCCAATCGACAAGACCAGCGATTCGATTCACACTGTGTTCGCGGCAGCCGACGATGCCTGTTACGTTGCTAAAGACGAAGGCGGCAACAAGATCAAGGTCTACAGCAATGAGGAAAACCGCTTCGTGCAGCGCCGCGGTGAAATGCAATGGATCTCACGACTGACCAAGGCCCTGGAAGAGGACCGCTTCGTACTGTATCACCAGCCCATCATCTCTTTGGACGGCAGCAGCGAGACAGCCTACAAGAGTGAAATTCTTATCAGAATGGTAGATCTCGAGAACAATATTATTACCCCGGCCTACTTTATTCCGTCGGCCGAACGCTACAATCTGATGCCGGCCATCGACCGCTGGGTTATCCAGTCGGCATTTCGTACCTATAAGCTCCTTTCGGACAAATACGGACCGGATAAAAATCCCCACTCCTTTACCATCAACCTATCGGCAGCCTTTTTGGCCGACGAAACCTCGTTGGATTTCCTGCGGTATGAGTTTCAGGAGTATGCGGTTCCGCCGCAGGCCTTCTGTTTCGAGATTACCGAGACCGCCGCAATAACCAATATGGATACAGCCACTCACTTTATCCGTGAAATGAAGGAAACCGGCTGTACTTTCGCTCTGGATGATTTCGGCAGCGGCTTCTCTTCCTTTAACTATCTGCGCCAGCTGCCGGTAGATTATCTGAAAATAGACGGAATTTTTGTCAAGAATATGCATGAAGACAGTATTAGTCACGCAATGGTCGAGGCAATCAACAGTTTAGGCCATTTCATCGGCATAAAAACTATTGCCGAATTCGTGGCCAACGACAAAATAATCGAACAACTCAAACAGATCGGTGTCGATTTCGGTCAGGGTTATGAACTCGGCCGCCCGGCCCCTCTCGAAGAGCTCCTGTAAGTTTCTTAGGATCCAGCACTTCATCCGCCTCAGCGGCACTCAGTACCCCCTCCTCCAGAACTACCGCCCGGATTGTCTTGTCCTGTTCGTAAGCTTTGCGGGCCAGTGCGGCCGCGGCTTCGTATCCGATGCGCAGCGCCAGAGGGGTTACCATGGCCAGACTCTTTTCGATCGCCCCGGCAGTATGGGCAGCCGGCACGGTCAACCCCCGTACACAGCTCGTTTCGAATCTCTCTGCTACTCTGGCGAGCAGGTCGAGACTGCTCAGTACCTCATGGGCAATCAGAGGCTGCATAATATTGAGCTGCAGGGGGCCGTTGTGTGCGGCTATGCTGACCGAAGTCTGTTTGCCCATCACAAATGCAGCTGCCTGAATGACCATCTCCGGAATGACCGGATTGACCTTTCCCGGCATAATCGAGCTGCCCGGCTGCAGTTCCGGTAGCTGCAGTTCAGCCAGGCCCGCCCGCGGGCCGCTGGAGAGCAGGCGCATGTCCTGGGCGATTTTCATCAACACAACCGCCGCACCGTTCAGAGCGGACATCAACGCCAGCTGCTCATCCCGGGCCGAGATCTGCACAAAGGGATTGTCTGAAGCTCTGAATGGTATCGCAGTTCTTTCGCTGATCAGCTGAACGGTTTTTTCCGCCCAGCTGCAACTGCTGTTCAAGCCGGTGCCGATTGCCGTACCGCCCAGCGGCAGTTCTTCCAGGTCCGGCAGCTGCTGCTCGATCCGCCCGGCGCTGCGTGCAATCTGCTCCGCCCAGGCCGCAAACTCCTGCCCTACTCTCATCGGAACAGCATCCTGCAGATGGGTTCTTCCCAGTTTCAGGTCTTCGCCGTATATGTGCGACTGTTCATCAAAGGCCTGCGCCAGAGAGAGCAGATTGCGGTGCAGCTCGCCGGCCATCTGCCGGGAGGCAATATTGGTAGCGGCGGGAATGACATCGTTAGAGGATTGCCCACGATTCACATGATCATTGGGATGAATGGTCTCACCGCTGCGCAGGAACTCGTTGGCCCGGTGCGCCAGTACCTCGTTCATGTTCATGTTCCAGGATGTACCAGAACCGGTTTGAAACACATCCAGCGGAAAGTGAGCATCCAGCTTTCCGGCGTACACCTCGTCGGCAGCACTCTGGATGGCATCCGAGATCTCATCACTGATATTTCCCTCGGTGCGATGGGCTTCCGCACCAGCCGACTTGATAAGAGCCAGGGCATCTCTGAGCCGGGAGTGAATTCTGTAAGGCGAAACACTGAAATTTTCCAATGCCCGCTGGGTGTGTGCTCCCCAGTTGGCCCATTCGGGTACTCGAACCGTTCCCATAGAATCTTTCTCAAGCCGATATGAACTCTCCTTCACAATCTCCTCCATTTCACTTCATAACCGCAACCGAACACCGGTGGTTGCTTGACAGAAATGCCGCTTCTCACTACTGTCACTACACGAGTATGTCAACTACGAACCATCTCCGACAGAACCTCTATCTCGCCGGTCTGAAGCATTGCGGCAAGACCACCCTCGGCAGGCTGATAGCCGACCGCACCGGCCGTGAGTTCTATGACCTGGACGACCTGCTGCTCGAATTGGCCGCCGGCCAGGGCTACTCCTCGGTTCGTGAGTTATATCGTATCGCGGGGCGTGAAAAGTTCCAAGAGTACGAGGCGGCCGCAGCCCGAAAAGCCTCCCTTTCGGCAGCAATACTCTCGCTGGGCGGCGGCACTATCGAAAACCCAGCCGCCTATGAGGCCTTGCAACCAGAGGGCAGTTTGATATATCTGCAGGTTGATGAGGCGGTTCTGTTCAATCGAATCGAACGGGGCGGTTTCCCTCCATTCCTGATCGGTGAGCGTCCGCCGGCCGAACTCTTTCATGAACTCTACACCCGACGCCATAAGCTCTACATTCAGCACTGCGATGCGGTCATTGAACTGCCCGATCAGGCAGTTGAGAAAAATTTCCAACTCCTCTACTCTCGATTAAAGGAATTGAATTATGTCAGGTAGCTCTTTCGGAACCCATTTCAGGATAACCACTTTCGGAGAATCGCACGGTCCGGGAGTCGGAGTGGTGGTAGACGGAGCAACACCGCTGATCGAAATCAGCGAACAGGATATCCAGAAGGAGCTCGACCGCCGCAAACCAGGACAGTCGCACATCACCACCGCGCGCAAGGAGAGCGACACGGTACGTATACTCTCTGGAGTATTCGAAGGTAAGACCACCGGGACTCCCCTGGCAATGGTTCTCTACAATCAGGACCACGACAGCAGCGCCTACGATCATATCCGTCACGCATTCCGGCCGGGACATGCCGACTTCACCTACCAGGCGAAATACGGGATTCGCGACTACCGCGGCAGCGGCCGGGCCTCGGGAAGAGAGACCGCCGGCCGGGTGGCCGCCGGTGCAGTCGCAAAAAAAATACTCGCCGCCAAGGGTGTACGCATCACTGCCTATACGGTCAAAGCCGCCGGAGTGGAGTGTCGGAGCAAAGAGCTACAGCGTATCGAGGATAATCCTATGCGGGCGTGTGACCCGCAGGCCGCCGAGGAGATGGTTAAGCGCATCGAAGAGCTCAAGGAGGCCGGCGACAGCGCCGGGGGAGTAGTCGAGTGTCTGGTCGAAGGACTGCCCCCGGGCATTGGCGAGCCGGTATTCGACAAGTTCGAAGCGGAAATCGGCAAAGGAATCCTCTCGATCGGTGCTGTACGGGGAATCGAATTCGGCAGCGGCTTCGCCGCCGCTGACATGTACGGCAGTATGCACAACGACCCCATCACACCGAAGGGATTTGCCAGCAACCATTCCGGGGGCACTCTCGGCGGAATTACCACCGGCGAGCCCTTTGTTTTTCGTGCCGCCGTCAAACCGACCGCCTCTATCAGCAGCGAACAGGAATCCGTCTCCGACAGCGGCGAGGCTATCCGCATAAAAACAGAGGGGCGCCACGACCCCTGTATATGTCCGCGGATCGTACCGGTGATCGAGGCCATGAGCGCCATAGTAATCGTCGACATGCTGAAACGGCAGGCGGCCCTGTTGACCTGATCTGCACCAACCGTTCTCGGCATTCAACGGCTGTTTGACCTGCTGCGGTATATGCTATAATCTTTGTAAAGGAAGTATTGGCAAGGTAGGAGGTACCTGTGAAAATCGGCTATTTTCAATTTTCACCGACTATAGGTGAGACCGCCCACAACCGTAAACGTCTCATGGAAGCAGTACTGCAGACTGACGCGGATCTGCTGGTTGCACCGGAGCTCGCCACCAGCGGCTATTTCTTCGCCTCGACGGAACAGGCCCGCGCACTTTCCGAACCGGTTCCCGGCCCCACTACCGAGGAACTCAGCGAAGTCTGCGCAAAAACCGGCTGCACAGTCGTGACAGGTCTGCCCGAACTCGCCGGAGATACACTCTACAACACCGCGGTTGTCGTGGGGCCCGAGGGTCTTATCGGCTCCTACCGCAAGATACATCTTTTCAACGAAGAGACGATACATTTTACCCCCGGTACCGAGGGCTTCTTTAGTTTTGACTTGAATGGGGTAAAGGTGGGAGTGCTGGTCTGTTTTGACCACATGTTTCCTGAAGCTGCCCGGACCTTAGCACTTCAGGGCGTTCAAATTATCTGCCACCCATCCAACCTCGTTCTGCCGGAATACGGCCAGCTGACCAGTCGGGTGCGGGCTTTAGAGAACCGCATGTTCTGGATTTTGGCAAATCGCTGGGGCAATGAAGAGGTTGGTGAGAAAGCCCTCACCTTCACCGGTTCGAGCCAGGTGGTACACCCCCGCGGACGTATTCTCATCCGGGCAGACGCGGCCTCGGATGATATCTCCGCTGTTGAGATCGATCCCGAGGAGTCTCTGGATAAGAACGTAACCGAATACAACCATCTACTCGCGGACCGGCAGCCCGAGTACTATTTTTCACGATAGGCGAATAGACGCTATACCGGGGACTATACGGGATAACGGCGCTTGCTCTTCTCAATTCGCTTTCGGCAGGCCCGGATCTCATCTCCGTAATCGTCGAACACATCCGACAGCATCTGCTTGAGCCGCTTCATGCCGAACTCCCGCTGCCCCAGCTTGAAATTCCGCTCTACCATCCTGTTGCGGTATTCCCGGTCGCTCAGTACCTGATGCATCTTTTTGAGAACCGTCTCGTCTATTACCAGCCGGCCGTATTTATCGTATATATCCCGTACCTCGATGTTGTCGAAGCCGATGACTTTGATATCGGTTTTGTAGACCAGATAAGCGGTGGTTACCACCGGCACTTTTGCGGCAACCGCCTCGAGTAACGCGTTACCAAACCCCTCCCAGATGGGAAGGTAGGTTACCAGATCTGCATTGGCCAATACATCGCGATTGGTGAACACGATCTGCCCGTCTGAGGTTTTTCCGCGCTCCGCGGCTACCCGATCAGAAATCAAATGCAGGCGGATGCCGTGCTGCTCGGCCTGGCTGCGGATTTCATCGATGTAATGCACATCCGGCTCATCGCCCTGATACAGAGAGATGACGAACTGCAGCCGATCCCTGAACTCGGGATATTTCTCGAGAAATTTTCCTACCAGGGCCAGAGAGTCTTCTATACGCTTGCGCCGTACGATGCGGGTCGGCTGGATTATCAACACATCTTCCTCAGAAAAGCCCAGCTCCTGACGGAACCTGGAGTTGTATTCATCCAGCTCCACGGCGTGCTCGAAGTCCTCGCAGTTGGGCACCACCTTTGGGTGCACCCGTTTGATGGACCGCAAAATATGTTCGGCATAGGAGGAGATCACTACGTGCTCGAGTCCCGGATCCACCGGCGGCATTATCTTGCCGAGTAACTGCTCAATATAGTTGTGACTGAAACGGCTGCGTTCCCACCAGAAATCGTGGTGGTGAAAGATAGTGGCAACTCTGCGCCAGGTGGCCAGCTTATATATCGCCATACCGCCGATAAGTGTCATCGGCATGGCATTGGTGTTTTCGGCAATTATCACATCGATGGAGAAGCGTTTGATGTAGTCGAAGAGCATGTTGGCTACGACAGTACCCTGCTGCTCCAGCTGCTCGATGATCTGCTCCCGCTTTTCATCACTGAGATGCGGGGGGTTGTCCTGCAGATATGGAAACACCTGGTGCTCATACTCCTGCTGTTCGGGACTGCCGAAGCGAATCTCGGGTATGAGAATTTGCTTTTCAGCCGCAATCAGCGGCAGTTCGGCTGCATATCGACCGGCGAAGGTGATTACCTCGTGGCCGAGTTCCGTCAGTGTTTTAATCCACTTTTCAACTTCGAGCGACACACCGTCAACATCGCCCAGTTTTCCGCACACAATACCTACCCGAAAGGTGTCCGGCACCTGTTTGGACATGCAGTACTCCTTGTTCTAAAGCTCTAAAAATGGACTGATGAATAGAGAGGGCCCATCCGTCCGCGCCAGCGTGGATTCTTAGAGGACATATCCTCGGTGTACAGCGGCGGACTCAGCTGCTCGTCCTCCTGCCCCATTAACTTGAGGATGTAGTTGCACACCCAGCGGGACAGCTGCAGGACCACCATCTTGTGCCGCAGGCGCCCCTGTACATCCCTGTTGAGAATATCCGGAATCGTACTGGTGGTAACAATTTCATCGAGGGTGTGGGCATTGAGATTCACCCGGCACTCACGACTGGAGTAGAAATGGGTCACGAAGAATACTACCCGGTTTGCACCGGCCTCCTTCAGCAGATTGCAGGTTTCCATAATGGTGTTGCCGGTACGAACCATGTCGTCGATAACCGCAATATCCTTGCCCTTGATCTCTTCCGTGGAAATTTCCGAATCAGGGGATATCTGGATAGAGACTTTGCGTTCGTCCGACCGGACCTTGTTCATATACACCAGTGGTATTGAATCTGTCTGCAGCTCTTCCCGTACCTTGCGTACAAAACTGAGGGCTCCCTTGTCCGGAGCACACAAGACAAGCGAATCCTCGCTGACCACATCCGAGTCCTGCATATAACTGGCAAACAGGTCGGCCGGCTGCAGATCGTGGAAACAGCCGGAGAAACGGTCTAGAAAGATATCAGCGACAGATTGTGAATGGTTGTGTACGGTAATTACCTCGTCGACCCCTCCCTCCAGCAGAAGATCAGCATAGAGCCGGGCCGAAAACGGCTGACCGTCAAACTTCTTCTGATCCTCGATGGTCCGGTTACGGGTCATATCGCCCTGCTCCAGCCGTGGTCCGCGGTCCTGAGCACTGTAAAATAGATTCGGCTCGAACAGCAGCACTCTATCAGCGCCGTTGTCCTTGGCCGCCCGGGCTATGAGAAAGTTCCGCATCGCCAGCTCATCACGGCTGTTCCATCCCTGATTAGTGCTCACTAAAAGAACGGTTTTCCCTTTCAGCTTATAGCCTATATTGTCCCAGTTCTCTTCATCAATAATAAAGCGGGGGCAGAACTCGGTGTTGAGAAAACTCTTCAATGAGATCAGGTCGGAATAATCTTCGTGTTGCCGCAGGTGATGCGCTACATCTTCAACCACAGGGTTATCGGCCACCGAGCCGACTATTAAAACGTTATCCATCAGTACATCTCCCAACTGTCGTAACCTTTCATCACCATTCTATATTGT
>JAASTM010000042.1 GCA_021767325.1 Spirochaetales bacterium | reverse complement strand
GGTGGCCTGCTTATTTTCTTGACAAGCGCACGTAATGGGCCTACTGTTTTATTTAGTAGGCGTTTTTGTCTGCTTTAATGCAACTGATCAGTTGTAAGTGCTCGCCTGGATCTACTATTCCTGACGCAATCTGACTTTTCTATTCGTTCTAAAGCCTACAGATTCGGTTTCGACTACTATGTCGAAACCATGCGCGTGGAGGATCAGAAATTTAACCTGATCATCGACTGGGTTGAATGATGCGGTAAAAAGCGGGAAGTGTATATCAAATAATTATTAGGAGGACAGGGATGAAAAAGGTAGTGTTGATCATGCTACTCGTCAGTCTTTCTACTATGATTTGGGCAGAGGAAACCGGGTTCGAGCCACTCAAGGCGGGGATAGCGGCGTACAGTGGTGCGAATATCTTTGCCGAGAGCTACGACCAGCAGGGCTTCTGGCTGGCCGGTATAATCCATCTTACGCCAAGGATCGCCTTGCGGCCGCAGGTGATGCTGTATTTTAAGGGCAGGAAAAGTGAGAATATCGTGGGAAGCGGCGTGACCAATCGTTATAATGATAATTTTTTCGGAGCCGGTGTTGATGGCCTGTATTATTGGCCCCTCAGCCAGGGGTCGCTGTTTTATGCCGGGCCGTCGGTTCGCTATCTGAGATATTCTGATAAATTCGAGGACGATACGGGTGATTACGGTGAAGAGGTGACCGATACTTTCCATTTTGGGCTGCTGGCCGGCGGGCAGTATATGCTGAGCGAGATGTTCGGCTTTTTCGGTGATGCGGGTATAAGTATCAGAAAAACCCATATTCTGGATGAGGAGTATGATGGTTCGGATACTCTGACTTTTAAAGAGGAAGAGAGCATCACGCTTTTCTCGGGCTTGGCAGCCCGCCTGGGTGGGGTTTTTTACTTTAATTAGCCGGCATTCTACACCTTAGCTCTCGAATAGCGGTGCAGCCATTGATGTTGGTGTATATTCAGAGCAGAGAATCAAAGTATGGCGGTCCTCCAGAATCTAAGAATTTAAATTCTAGGTGTAGTTGTGATTACACCAAGTGAAAAAAGTCGGGGTCGCCTTCAGACGAGAATCCGGCGACCCGCACAATTATTATGGAAGCAGCTGCTTAAAAGTAGAAGGCGACACCGATCTGCCCGCCATAGGTGTATAATTTGCTGTTCTTCCTTGATTCGTTCAGATCTAAATCGCCTACTTCGTCATAGCTTTTTCTGTCTTCGCTTGTATTGCGGTAGCCAATGCCGGTTTCGGCGAAGAGGCCAAAGTGTTCAGTGATTTCGTACTGTCCGGCTATGCAGGCGGTAAAACTAAAAATGGTGGTTTTGTACTCATTATTTTTATGAATGGATGGCCAAGTAGACTCATCCTCCTCGGTTTTTTGAAGAAAATCTATGCGTGGCCCGATATAGATTGATACCCTATCCGCTGGCAGGACTTTGTAATAGATTGATATACCCCCGCCGTAGGTGATATCTTTTTGCCTTAAGTAACTATAATCGTTATATGAATCGTCTTCATTTTCCTCTTCGAACACAAAGATTACATCCGGTTTTATCAAAAATTTGGGAGTGGGCTCGATCATTGCACCGACCCTGTATTGGGAGACTCCCATTTCTTCGCCACCCCCTGTAATAAAGCCGGGCAGTTTCGTGTCGAGACCGGCGTAGAATCCGAAGCGTCCCCCTCCGTCCTGGGCGAAGACCGGCATGGCGGCCAATGCTAAGACAACAGTGAGAATGCATACCAAAAGACTCCAACGTTTCATAAAACACCTCCAGAATTATTTTTCCCGAAGCGCATGTAAAAACTAAATGTTTGGAGCACAAAAAATTTTGATGGTGTAAGACAATGCTTTGGCAGCACCAATTATACCATGGCTATAGTCAATTTAGATAACGCTTTTATATTTCTGATTATCGTTTTCGGCTCCTTCGGGTTCCTTTTAGTATACCATTTCGATATATTTAAAGCCCACCTTTCGTGTTTCTTCACCTGTTGTACAATGCCTCTATGTTATCATCTAAAACCCTATTCAATTGCCTTGCAAAGCCGCTGCAAATACTGTGCGATCTACCGATACTGTTAAACCTGCATAATCTCTCTCAGCGACCAGGGCTAAGAAGGCCGGCTGGCTGGCATCGGCGCTTTAATTTCATTATCCTGGTTGTATGAAGTACGCAAAGTTAACCCTCAAAGGTCGCTTCCGGGAGACCGGTAGCCAGGTCAGTTCCCTCGCCAGCGCTGCGGGCAAGGATTTTCGCTTTGATCAATTTCTGATAAAGGTGCAGATACTGCTGCACAAGCGGCGGGTGCGGCGCATCCTGATTGTCTGTGATCCTGAGTTTCAGCCGCTGTTGTGGGGCGGGGCTGAGGCTGTTCGAGCCCAGCTGCAGCGTCTGGCCGAGGCCGGCAAAGAGCTGTGGTTCTATGCCCGGGAGTACCGGCCGCTGCAGCTGTATCTGGCTTCCGCCTGCGGCCATAAGGTGCTGCACCCGCTGGGCAGCCTGTCGTATCTGGGTGTTTCCAGGTCGTTTCTGTTCTTCAAAAAGGCGATGAGCCGGGCGGATATTGATGCGGAGATTATACGACGCGGGGAGTTCAAGAGCGCCGGCGACCGGTTTCGCACCGACCAGCTCGACGAGCCCGGCCGCAGGCAGTACCAGGCCTATTTCGACTCCGTTTCTGATGAGCTGAGAGATAAAATCGCCGACGGGTATTCAGACAAGGCAGCGGACAGTGAAGATGGCAGTGAGGGGGCTGTCCACAGCATATACCCCAAACTCGAGGCCCTACAGGCCGGCACTATTCTGCCGGCCGGCTCGGCCGAGTCGGAAGGCTGGGTAGACCAGGTAAAAACCCTCGACCGGCTGGAGGCGGAGTGGAAAGCGGATAAATATAAGAAACTAAGTCTCAAGAAGCCGGGCCGCGCATTTGTGGTTTCACTTGATACATCCGCAGTGGGGGAAGATGGGGCACCAGATTCTGCGGGGACGCAGGTTGATGCGGCGGCCGGCACTGCTGAAGGGGCCGCGAAGCAGGATGGTGGCGAGCGGGTCCACGGCTCGGCCCACAATATTCAGACCAGTCCGCGGCCCACGAAGCCCCATTTGCCCAGGCCTCTTCTTTCCAAACCGCGAACCATCAGTCTCAAGCCTCGTAAAAAGATAGCGGTGTTGGTGTTCGAAGGGGCGATTATCGACGGCAAGTCGAAGCAGCATCCCCTGCTGGGGCAGGCCGTCGGTCCGGAGTCCTTCATTCCGCACATCAGGAAACTCGAGGAGGACAAATCGGTGAAGGGGGTGGTACTGCGGGTGAACTCCGGGGGTGGCTCTGCTACCGCCTCCGAGGATATCCTGGATGCACTGGCCCGGCTGCGCGAAAAGAAGCCGCTGGTGGTGTCTATGTCGGAGGTGGCCGGCTCTGGCGGGTACTGGATTGCAACTGAGGCCGAGCGTATTTTTGCCCATCACGCAACTCTCACCGGGTCTATCGGGGTTATCTTGATGTTCTTTTATCTCGAGAAGTTCCTCAAAAAGCACGGAATTACCGCCTCCAGTCTGAAGACCGGGCCGTACGCCGATTTAGGATCGGTTCTGCGGTCTATGGATAAAAAGGAGCGTGAGCTGATGGATGCGGAGGTGGAGCGGATTTACCGGCAGTTCCTCGAACGGGTCAGCCGTTGCCGGGGGCGTTCTGAAGATGAGATCGATGCGGTTGCCCGGGGCCGGGTGTGGTCCGGATTCGAGGCGCGGCAGCAGCACCTGATTGATGAAATCGGCGGTATCGAATCTGCGGTGGCCTATTTGCTCGGCAAACTGGAGCTTCCCCGGGCTAAGGTACAGTTTTATCCGCGGATCAAACGCTCTTTTCTGGAAAAACAGATCGAAAAGGCCGGGCCTTCGGCTTCTTCCGGGGCTTCAGCGGCCCGCTTACCTTTAGCAGGGTTATTGGCGGGCGGCCTGAGCGCGCTGGGTGGTTCGAATCTTGTGGGACCGGACGCGATGTACACCGGCTCGCTGCCCAATCCCGCTCAGCTGCTGCAGTTTGTGCGGGAGTATTCGGCACGGCCGCTGGCGGCCATGCCGGAGTGGTGGATGTCTACGCGTCTTTGAGTTCGCGCACACCGCTTTCGGCCGGCTCGGTATGCTTCGACTCTTCGGGTGCCTTAGGCGTAGTTTGTTCTTCAAGCTCGTCGGCTGCCTCGGTGTCTGAAACCGGGATGGCCGGGGCAAATTTCTTGTTTGCATCTGCGGCCTCACTCACGCCGGCGGCGCCCTGCGCGCCTCCCGCGGTCTGAGTCGCGGCGCCATCTGGGCCGCCGGCGGCCTCTTCGCCGGCCTCAACATCCTGGGCGGTTTTGAAGCGGCTGACAGCCTGGGTCAGGGAGCGGGCCGATTCGTCGTTCTTTTCATTGAGGGTGTTGATGTGCTGCATCGAGGTGGAGATGCTGATGGAGCCCTCCTTGATTTCGTGGATGCGGTCGTCTACCTCGTGGCCGATGGTCTGGATGTTTTCCAGGGCGGTGTTGACCTCGTCGGTGTTGGAGCGCATCTGTTCGGCCGATTCCTGGATGTTCTGGGTGGTCTGACTGAGGCTGGTCATGGCCTCCATGATCTCCTTGCTGCCCAGGGACAGTTCGGCCATGCTGGATGAGATTTCGGCCATCGAGTTGCTGGAGTTTTTCGATTCGCTCTTGACCCGGCTGAAGGCGGTCTGGGTTTCGCTGCTCATCTCCTGGATGCGGGTGATGCGGTCGGCGATGGTATTGATGGTGCTGCGGATCTGCTTGGAGTTTTCGTTGGTGGTCTCGGCCAGATTGCGGATCTCCTCGGCAACTACGGCGAAGCCGCGGCCCGCATCGCCGGCGTGGGCCGCTTCGATGGCGGCATTCATCGACAGCAGATTAGTTTTGCTGGCCACGTTGTTGATGATGCCGATGATCTCGAGGATGCGGTTGGTGTCGTCGGCGTTCTGGCTAATCAGTTCGGCGGTTTCGCTGAGCTTGGCGTCGGTGTTCTCGACGATTTCCACCAGCTGGTCAGTGGCCTCTTTCCGTTGATCACTGATGGTGTTGACGTTTTCTATGCTGGCGCTCATTTCCTCGACGGAGGAGGTGGACTGGGTTACCGCTGAGGACTGTGTCTCGATTTTCTCGGCCAGCTCGCCGATTCGCTGCGTAATCTGCTGGGTCGAGGTGCGGGAGCTGCCGATATGGTCGACCAGGCGGCTGATCTCTTCCGATATGGAGGAGATGTTCGAGCTCATCTGGTCCACCGCCGCCGAGGACTCGTTGGTGGCGCCGGTTACTTCCTCTTTCTGGGCGGCGGTTTCTGCGGCGCGGTGTTTTACCTCTTCGATAATTTCCGAAAACTCGTCGACGAAACTGTTCACTGTTGCGCCCAGCTGAGTCAGTTCGTCCTTGCCGGAAAGTTTTATATGGTGGCTAAAGTCTCCCTGGCCGATGATGCTGATGGAGCCCTGCAGGGTGTCGAGTTTTTTGCGCAGACTGAAAATGACCGCATACAGAAAGCCGACTATCAGAATGAGAATGAGCAGGGCAATACCGGTGGCTATGTTGCGAATATTGTTCAGCTGGCTGGTGGCCGCCTCTTCAATACGTTCGGTGGCACGGTTGACGGTGGTTTCGAATACATCGCCCAGGTATATTGTGAGGTTTTCGATTTCGCGGCTGGCCCGCATCACCAGGTACAGTTCGCCCTCGAAAAACTCTTCATCTATTTCGAGCGGACCCGGAAGGTAACTCTTGGAACTGGCTATCAGTTTCTGGGCGGACTCGTCGGCAGCTGCATATTTTTCCTCGGTCATTGTCATTATTTGTGTAAGTGCATGCTTTTCACCTTCGGTTTCCTCTGATTTTTCCGAAATTTCCCTGAACAACTCGTGCTGGGTAAAGGCGGCGATGGAGTCTTTGAGATTCTGAAATTGTTCTTGGAAAATTTCATAATCTCTGCGAAAATCATCAGTGAAGAGGGTCGATTTGAGGGCTGAGTTGGTTTGATACACTTTGGTGGTAATCTGGTTCGCCTGCAGCTTGAGGTTGCTGTACTGGCGCACCATATTACCGTACCCATACATCACTAGAATAAGACCGATCATACCGACCGCTACGAATATATTTGAGAGAATCAGGCGTGTTTTGATTTTCATGTTTCCTATCCTTAATAAAACTATTATATATTTTATTCTAAATGCAGATATTAGGTATACACCTTTAAGTGAGTAATGTACCACAGTTTTTGCCAAAATGTAACCCGTTTCTACAAAAAAGCACCCCCTGGCGGCTATGCAGCTACCGGGGGGTGCTTTGGTTTTATCCGTGTAAACGGGCTTATCAGCTGGTCTCTGACAGGTAGTCTACCTGGATAGCCGGTACCTTCTGGGTACTGCCGACCGAGGTTTCGAACTCTACCGTTCCGATGTAGCGGCCGAACAGATGAACGCTCTGTCGTTCAGGTATATCCACCTGTTTTTCAGGATACACCAGCATCACCTGTTGGCTCTTGACGTTTTCGGCGCCGGCGCTGTCATCCTGGGCTAAATCCAACAGCAGATTTCCTTTGCCCTTAACCGGTTCCTCTAGAATAGAGTTCACTTTGCCTTCCAATTCAATCAGCGAACCATGGTCGTATTCCTTTAAAAGTGCATCCTCATAATTTAAATCCATAGCACTCTGTTGATAAATTGACTGTTCAGGTTTGGACTCATCGGTAATCATTGTGGCTCCGGCCGGTTCGTTTTGCTGGGTTCCGATGAAAAGGAGCGCCAGCAGCACCACGATGCCTACGCCGGCCCCGATGGTCTGTTTGGTACTGAGCGTGTTGGGTGTACGCTGATCTGAACTATTTTTGGGATCTTGGGTAGCCATGCTACACCTCCTTGAGATATTTGAATTATGTGCTTATATGGTGCCGCGCGGAGGCGGACGGTTGAATGAAGCATATAAACCTTCCTTTTAAATGTACGCAGATATATTAGAAGCTTCAACCCCAAATCGGGGCTCAGAGGGCAAAAAATATGGAGTATACATTAAAATTGGAGTAAATAGCCTAAATAGGCAGGGTTTCAGATATCCATCGGGAATTGGATGGTGAAAACCGGTTGCGGACTGCGTTGTAATTGAATACTACCCTGAAGCTGCAGAACCAGGGTCGAGACCAGCTTGAGTCCCAGAGTTTCGCTGGTGGCGATATCAATTTCTTCAGGGAATGCGGCCCCGCTGTTGGAGAGGGTGAAGGTGTAGCTGTGCTGTTCGGGGTGCTGTTGAAAATCGACTGTAAAAACCGGCTGTTCCCCCTCATGAAAGCCGTATTTCATTGCGTTAGTAGCTATTTCGTTAGTAATGAGACCGAGGGGGATGGCAACTTTGGTGGAGACATCGATCTCCTCCGTCTTATTTTGGATTTGTACCTGCTGGTCGGTGAATGAGGAGAAAATGCTTTCGAGAATATCCTGTACATAATCCCGCAGCTGTACCGTAGCGTAGTCTTCACTGTAGTTCAGCTTTTCGTGGATAATGCGAATCGTGTCGACCCTGTGCTTCAGGTCGGACAAATCTACAGAACTTCCGAGGGCATTATCTTTCAGACTCAGCAGCGACGACACCATTGCCAGGTTGTTTTTAACCCGGTGGTTCAGCTCCTTAAGAAGAAACTCTTTTTGCTCGATGCTGCGGTTCAACTTATTCTCGGTAGCCTTGTTTTCGGTGATATCGCGCATGCTAGACCTGGTGCCGATATGGCGCCCCTTATCATCGTAAATCGGCTGCCAGCTCACCGCTATCCATTTTATACTGCCGTCTTTGCATATACAGCGTAGTTCGCGGTTGTTGCAGCTGGTCTCATGCTTGAGCCCCTCCTCGATTTCAGCATTCGATTCATGCCGATCTGCGGGATGTATCAAAGGCAGGGGGTAATCTTTCATCCGGTAGCACTCTTCAGGCGTGTATCCGCTGATTCGCTCGACGGCCGGATTCACCCAGATCAGCATTCCGTCGGTTCCGATCCAGTCTTCCCAGTCATAGGTATAATCGGCAATAGCCCGGAACTGCTGTTCACGGATACGCAGTTTTTTTTCCATTTGCTTCTGAGCGGTGAGGTCTATGCTGATAGCCCCCACCATTGTACGTCCGGCAAACTGAATGGGGAATTTGTAGGTGAGCCAATATGTGTTCTCGTTGTTGATCGGAAACTCACTTTCCGTTTGTATGATCCGCCCGTTCTCAAGCACCGAGCGGTTTTCCTGTTCGTACTGCCGTTCCGTCTCTCTGGGCACTTCGTCTCTGATGTCCCTGCCTTCGAGCGCTTCCGGCGAAGTCTTGAGGATGGATGCAAACAGCTTGTTGCAGAACACAATCCGGTTGTCACTGTCTTTTACATAGGCAGCACCGGGAATTTGATTGAGGAAGGTCTTGAAAACGGCCTTTCCCTCCTCAATCTGTTTTTCAATCTCTTCCCTATCAAAGAATCCTCTCAGATTTGCCTGGACATAGGTCTCCTCTCCCAGCACGAGCGGGTTCAGTGATACTTCGGCCTGAAACGAAGTTCCGTCCTTCCGCTGATGAGTCCAGTAGAAATTCTCCGACTTGCCCCGTAAAGCGGCGTTGATCAGCTCCTTAGCGGCGGTACTCGAACGGCTGCCGTCGGCCTGGTATTCGGGAGAGAACTCCCAGGGACTGTGACCGATCAGTTCGTCTTTCGAAGCACATCCGAAAAACTGGAGAGCGGAATGGTTGCAGTCGATGAAAGTGTTGGAGTCCATAATGAGGATTGCATCGTATGCCGAGTCGAAGAGGGTTTTGTAGCGAACCTCCCGCTCTTTCAGCCGCTGGTGAGCCTCATACAGCTTGTAAGCCATATTGATGGAGCGAATCAGCACCATTTCACCGGAGTTTTTCATGATATAGCCGTATCCGGTTATCTTCTCTACCCGGTCGACATACTCCTTTTCGGTGTGACTGGTCAGAAACACAATCGGCAGGTCGCGCGCTTTTATGATCTGCTCGGCCGCCTCGGTTCCGTCCATTCCGGCCCCCAGGTCAATATCCATCAGAACAAGGTTGATCTCTTCATCTGCCTCGGTTTTCTCGATAGCCTGTCGGCCGCTGTACGCAGTTTCGACCTCAAAGCCGTGCTTTTTCAAAATTTGGGCTTCGGAAAGCGCGATCAGAGCTTCATCTTCGACTAACAATACTTTTTTGAACATCAGACTCTAGTATAAATCTCCCCGCCGCAGAACACAAGCTGCAAAAAAACCGATAATTGCGGGCCCAGGCTTGATATTCCCTTCCGGAGGGCTACAGTTATAGTAGAAAGTAAAGTGAGGTAAAGCCCAATGATGAAAAAGAACATCTTTATTGTGGGCTTGGACGACTTCAACCGCAACCTGCTCCAAAGAACTCCCCATGCCGGCGACTACCTCTTTCACGGCTTGCTCGATCCGTCCGAAGTTTTCGATACCTACGATTTTCCCATCCCCGACATGGTCCGCCGCAGTATCGAGCAGATCCGAGAGTTTCAGCGCTCAAGCGGCCAAGCTGTGGATGCAATCTGCGGATACCACGATTTTCCGGTCAGCACCATGCTGCCGCTGATCTGCCGCGAGTTTGGTACCCGCTCTCCAACCCTCGAGAGCCTGATGAAATGCGAGCACAAATACTGGAGCCGGCTGGAGCAGCAAAAGATAATCCCCGAACACATCCCTCAGTTTTATGTTTTTGACCCCTTTAATGACCGGGCTCTGGAGGAAATTCCCCTGGAATTCCCCTATTGGATTAAACCCATCAAGTCATCCGGCTCGTTTCTCGG
>JAASTM010000041.1 GCA_021767325.1 Spirochaetales bacterium | reverse complement strand
GAGAAGCCTGCATCAAAGGCAAGATCAAGGATCGTACGCGTATCGAGCGCACCTCTCTCCGCCTGTTCAATGAAATAGCGTACCCGCCGGCGTTGAATGAGCGCAGGAAAACTCTCGCCAAACACACAGTTGATGGCCCGGGAAAGGCGATTGGGGTGAATCTTCAATTGCTGGGCCATCGACTCTAAGGACAGATCGGGGTCACGATAGATTTCTGCTGCGAGAAGGCGTGATACATTCTCCGCCAGGAGCTGTTCGTCTTCGGATACAAGTTTCTCTACCCCGTTCTCCGTAGCCGTGGAACTGCAGGCGAAGGGGATTTCGGGAGCGGAGAACATCAGAAACGATATGGTGTAAATTAATAATGTCATGGAAGCCGCCAGGATTGTAAATGGTTCGACAGAACCGCTAGCAATACGCGTGCTGGCTTGGGGATATAAGGCCACAAATGCGAACAGCACCAGCGAAAGCACAGGTACAATCGACAGGGCCTTCAAGCGCACTCGCTGCGATTTAGTGATTATAGCGGTCGGGTTCTTCTGAAACGCACGATAGACCGCCAATCCAACATACACCACATTCACTAATACCTTCAGTCCGTTTCGCACCATCATGTGCATAGGTGGAGATCCATGAAAGGTTGCGATGATCATTGTCTCATACTCTGCCGGCGAAAACAGATGCAGGAGAGCGGTGGTAAATATCAGATCGAGCAGGTACGGTACTACGTGCCAAAATGGCCGAATTGGTTGTTTGCTTCCGGATTCATCGGAGATGCTGTAGATGTACCACCACAATAAGGGACCGAAGAGGAAGGGCAGGGGCGTAAGCAGCGGCAGCAGCCAGGGATTGGCCAGCATCATTGCCTCGTTCCAGGTGGGAATGGTCCCCAAACGCAGAGAATAGACCAAAAGAAGAAGTGCAAGCGGAATGTTTTCTCGTCGCCGGTACCGTAAGCTCACAAGCAACAGCAGAAGCATTCCCTGCACCATTCCGAGCCCAGCAAGAATCTCCAGTATTGGCATATTTTTCATTGTACAACACTTTGATCGAGATGACGAACGAATATTCACGTCTCATTTTTCATTCTGGGACGCACAGTACCTGAAAAGGATATATAACGGTTGAATATAACTATTCAAGAGGGGTAATTATGAAGTATGTGACCGTTGCAATCATTTTAGTGATTTCTCTGTTTATGTGTATCTCCTGTGATTCTTCGAACAGTCTTAGCGGTGAGTTTGTGTGTACCGAGCACTTTACCGATTCGATGGTGGGAAAAATTTCTCTGGATTTTCAAAAAGATGGTACAGTGCTCATGAAGCCGCTCAACAGCGAAGGGAAATATACAGTGGATGGAAATAAGGTTGTCGTAAATCTCGAACAATTTGATCTTACTTTCACAAAGGAGGGTAATACACTCACATCCTCTGATAAAACTGTAGTATACGAAAAGCAGTAATTAACTTTCGGTCCTCCGGTACGTAGCTGTTTCGAACCTCCGACCTACGGCTTAGAAGGCCATCTTTTTAACTAAATTGGACATATTAGGTATGTATGATGGTAAAATCGGGGACTATAGGGGGTACTTTGTTATATAGATCATATAGGTTGTAAGAATTTGATGTGAATTTGATGTGAGTCTGAATACTGGAAAGTGGACATATATACGCCAATGGCGTATAACTATATATGGAGTTTCAATGGGACTCGTTAAACAATCAGGCTAACATCAATAAACACAGAATCTCCTTTGAGGAAGCCTCCGAGATCTTTGGACTCCCGTATAATCTGATTCTGGAATTATATGATTTTGAACTGCAGCGATATGAACAAGCTATCGCAGGAGAAACATATGACTGATGAGATTCTGGAATTGACATCGAAGGATTTCGAACATGCTATCACCAGAGAGCAGCGTCTACGACTCATATCTGGCGAGTGGAAAACCGGTGATATAGCAACTTTGAGAAAATACCTGGGCTTGTCCCAGAAACAATTTGCTCTCCGAATAGGTATTAGCATCAATACTCTGCAAAATTGGGAACAGGGACGACGGCATCCTGATGGGCCTGCGAAAGCACTTCTTAGGCTTATAGCAAAATATCCCAGACTTGTATTGCATGATTTGGAAAAAGTATCATAGGAATTTATACTCCACTTTTACCCGATTTGACCCTGAATTAAAGGATTGTCTTTAATCGACAAAAAAGACCCGATTCATTGTTATAATATGGGTGGAGGAATACCCATGAAAGGTGAGCTTACGGCAATTATTGATGAAGCACTGGAAGGCGGTTACTGGCAATTTGTCCGGAGGTGCCTGGTGCAAACGGCCAGGGTGAGACGGTAGAAGAGGCAAAGGAGAGCTTACGAGAGGCTGTCTCCCTTATTCTCGAAGACCGTAAACCGGAGTTGTTGAAGCAATTCCCCGTCATAAAGAAGCAAAAAAAAACTCTTGCCAAGAAGATACTACGAGATATGGATGCCAAATGAAAAATGAGAATCGACATCTCTGACGATCCTCGCCTTGTGATTCATAAGATTGATTACGTAGGAATTTCGCTGACAAACGATACAAATATCGTATTTATTCACATACTCTTTTTGAGATTGTTCAAATAATAACACATCGGCTTGCCAATGCAAGTAAAAGGAGGAGTGTTAGGAAAACATTCATCATCTACTCGATGAACTGGAAGATGAATTCAAAGTCGGCGGTCAGTGGCGGAAATGATGCATTCAGAAAGCTCCGGACCCTATGGACCTTTAAGGGGTGAGTATAAAGCTATTGAATCTCCTCAACAATTAGTTAGCTCACATATTAATGTATATCAGTATAGAAGTGATAGATATTACAGTGAATCCACCAATGAATTAGAAGAAGTTGAAGGAAAAGCTGAGATGACCTTTACCAAAATTGGATTTGAAAAACGCGAAAGTCGAGACAGTCATGAAGAAGATTGGGTGGAAAAGTCTATAAGCTTGAACTATAATTAAAACAAACAAATTTTGTCATGCTGTGCTGACAAAAGAAATAGCGAGAGTAACGAGCGAAAACGCTATAGATTTTTCCCCCGCTTTGCGAATCAGAATGACAAAAAAAGAAGGAGCCGCCTATGGCAAAGATAGATGTATATCTAAACTTCGATGGGAATACCGAAGAAGCCTTTGAGTTTTATAAATCAGTTTTTGGTGGTGAGTTTGACGACGACATCATGCGCTTTGGGGATATGCCTGCTGAAGAAGGCAGTCCTAAATTAACTGAGCAAGAAAAGAAGATGATTATGCATATTGGTCTACCTCTGACTGAACAGACTACGCTTCGAGGCACTGATGCAATTGAAGCCTTCGGGCAAAAAGTTAACCAAGGGAATAATGTCATGATTCACTATGTGGCCGATTCCCGAGAAGAAACTAAGCGTATTTTTGAGGGTTTATCTGTTGGCGGGAAAATTGAGATGCCTCTTGAAGAACAGTTTTGGGGTGACTATTTTGGTTCTTTCATTGACAAATTTGGAGTCCTTTGGAACATTAGTACTGAGGCAAAAGAATAGGTCCTTGTTATTTCGAACTTATTTACCCTAAGTAAGTCGAAGGAATCATTAATCTATCAGTTATTATTAGAATAGATTCAGAATATAGTGAGAGTTTCGCCTCAGTTTTAGAATGACAATGAAAAGAAATGAACCGCCCCGGTTTGCAAATATGTATCCGCACAGTTCCCGGTGCTTATTTGATCGCTTTGCGGAATGTGCTTAGGGCAATACTCATTCCCAGAACTGCGAAGCCTGCGGCAATAGCAATGCAGAGCCACAGCGGGATATGTGCATCCGTCACGATTGTCACCACCGGCCCCAAAGTGGTCTGACGCAGTCCGGTTACCACATAGGTTGTAGGGTTGGCATAGACGCCGATGCGCATCCAGACAGGCAGGGCACTAAGGGGGTAAAGCGAGTTACTCAGGAAAAGCAGAGGGAGTTGCAGCAGAAAAATTATCATGTGATAGCCTGCCGAGCTATCGATAGAAGAGGCGGCCGCCAGGGCGATTCCTGAGAACCCTATCCCGTAGCACATAATCAACAGTAGTCCGGTCAGCCAGCCCAGGGGATTACCGCTTAATTCGGCTCCCATGAGCAGACCGACGACCAAGATGATGATGGATTGGATGAGTACCTTTGTTACAATGCTGACGGCATTGCCGGATAAGATGCTCAGACGGGAAATTGGTGCTGCCAGGTACTCTTTGACGATCCCCATCACCCGTTCATTGAGCCAGGTTGACCCGCCGGCTATGGCGGCGCTGACGGCAGTCAAGGCTACAATACCGGGGAGCATAAAGGTCATATACACATCTCCAGCTCCGGCTGCGCCTGCTTCTACCATGCTGCGCATTCCTACTCCAAACAGTACTACCCACAAGATCGGCTGAATGAGCATCCCTACGATCTCTTCGGGATGTACCCATGTTTTTTTCATTTGCTTTTGCCATAGTAATATCGTTGCATCCATTTCTCTCTCCCTCGTGTATCTCGCAGTTGATGTCCGGTATATTTCAGAAAGACATCTCCGAGAGACGGTTTTGCCACTGAAATATCCTCAATCAAAAAACCACTCATCCCCGCCGCTTCAACGATTGCCGCCAGACGTCGATTACCCGAATCCAGGCCAATCTGAATTACGTCTCCTGAAAAATTGACGCTCTCCACGTATGGCAGCGACTTGATATGTGTCAGGTATGCATCGGGATTGCCCCTGCCGACGATTCTAATGCTGTCGGCGCCCATTTGATCTATGAGTTCGCGCGGAGTACCCTCGATCACGATTTTCCCGTGGTCCATGATCCCTATCCGGTCTGCAAGGGCTTCGGCTTCCTCCATATAGTGGGTCGTCAAAAGCAAGGTCATGTTCGTAGCGGCTTTTAGATTGCGAATATACTCCCAGAGTTTGGCCCGGTTCTGGGGATCCAAACCCTGGGTCGGCTCATCCAAAAAGAGGACCTCCGGACTGGTGATCAATCCGCGGGCCAATTCGAGGCGCCGCTTCATTCCGCCCGAGTACGTACCGGTGCGGCGGTCGGCGGCCTCTTCCAGTTCAACCAGATGCAGTAACTCGTCGATTTTCTTCAGCCGCTCAGTTTTTCCGATGCCGTAGAGGCGGGCATGAAAATCCAGCGATTCGCGCCCCGTGAGATCAGGGTCAAGGACAATTTCCTGAAAGGTGACTCCGATTCGCCGGCGGACCTTCCCAGCCTGCCGGACCACTTCATATCCAGTGATTCGCGCATCTCCGGAGCTCGGTGTTATCAAAGTGGTGAGCATGGAAATAGTGGTCGTTTTTCCCGCCCCGTTCGGGCCCAGCAAGGCATAAATGGTGTTGGCGGGGATGGAGAGATCTATACTGTCTACTGCAAGAACCTCCTGACCAAAGCGCTTGGTCAAATTCCGGGTCGAGATCGCGTGTTTCTCTACATTCATCGCTTATGTCCTTTCTCTGTCGATGCCGGTCACTTCCGCGGCATACTGTAATAGTCGTTCGGTCTTGCCATATTCAGTGTCAGGGATGACAAGCTCGCACGGCTCGGTTTTATAGAAATACTTTCCCGAGTTCGCCTTCACCTCATCGGATACCGCCATATAGGATATTCTCTCTCCACCTCTTTGGGGTTTTTCCAAAAAAAGCTTCATGATGTTCATGATAAAATCGGGATAATCCCGAAAGGCATTGGTAGCCAGGACACCGGGATGTAGGGCGTTGACGGTTATCCCTTTGTCCCGGGTTCTTTTCGCCAGTTCGATTGTATAGAGCATTGTTGCCAGTTTTGAGTTTGCATATGCAGCGCCGGCTTTATACCGGTCTTGCATATTCAGATCGTCCAGTTTAATTACGCCCTTTTTATACAGCTCCGATACCACATTGATAATGCGGCCCTGCCCGCCGGCGGCAAGATTCTCCAGCAGCATCTCGGAAAGCATGAACGGGGCCAGAAAGTTAACGGCAAAAGTCATCTCGATACCCTGCGGGGTCCACTCCTGCTTCGCTTTGTATACGCCGGCATTATTGACCAAGACGTCAATTACCCCATAGGTACGTTTAATTTCCGCAACAACGTTTCGTATCGACTTCAGGTCAGACAAGTCAACCGGCAGCAAAATTACTTTTTCATTCCCCGATTGAACAGCGATCTCCCGCTGGGCCTGCTTCGATTTTTCGCTGTCCCTGCACAGCATCAGGATACGATGGCCCTGCGTGGCAAGGTTCAGTGCGGCCTCTTTTCCGATTCCCGAATTGGCACCGGTAATGATAATTGTCTGCATCTTCTGCCTCCGATTATTCAGATTGAAAACGGTTGATGACTTCGCCCAACCACAGCAGGTCTGATTTGTAATAGTGGTGTAAATACCCCACGCTTAAATGGACCTCACGTATTTCCCGTGCGAGCTCATCGAGTTGCTTGAACTTCGCTTCGATTCTCTGGTAGCGCTGCTCTAAAAGTGTGACCACCTCCTCGTCCGGCAGCATGGACACAAAATCAAGGCCAACCGCAGCCGGAAACTCCGGCGAAGGACTGGTGGACAGATTCTCACGCAGCAATCGGTAAAACGCCGTTTCTCCTGCTTCGGTTATGGTGTAGACCCTCCGCAAGGGCCGCTTGCCCGGTTGTTCTTCCTGATGAGTCACCCAGCCGTCTTTTTCCATATCATTCAGCAATTTGTATGCATTGGATTTCTTGAGGTTAATCGGCATTCCGGGATTGTGCTGCAGCATTTCATTCAGCTGATAGCCGTGCATATCCTGGCTGAGCAGCAATCCGAGCAGCAAGAGTTTCTTTTCCATAATCTTAACCTCTCTATATGTATATAGTCATAAACGGAATAGTCATTAATGACTAATATGCGCAAAAAAACTTGTTTTGTCAAATCATTTCTGTATTTCACCGTCGAATCGCGCAGCGACTCCGGATCGCATCCTCTTTAAATGGTTTCATTTTGAACATTTCATGCACTGTGTAGGGTATCGGCCGGTGTGCTTTCTTCATATAGGAGTTCAGGATCCAGATCCGCACCGTTGTCCCATTCTATTGTGTCAAAACTCACTCTCACCGAGTCGAATACATTTTTATCTGCCAGCTCGGACAGTTTTCCGAGGTGAAGGTACGGTTTCACATCAAATATCCTCTTTTCATCGTTTTCAAACGTCAACTCCAAACGATAATCGGACAATGGTTTTACATCTCTTATCCCCAAATACATCTTTTCGCCTCTCATTTCAAAGGTTCTATCCGATATGGAAGTTCGCCATTTTTTGCCAGCTCCCAGTTTGCCGATAACTCTTCTTTATGGAGTTCAGCCCATGCGGTAATGAGTTTTATCTGCTTCGAAGGGAGATTCCCTTCAGTCATTTCCCCGGTAATGATATCGAAAATACCTTTCATCCCTTGATAATATGCATGGAAATGTGGAGGATTGTGCTCGCTCTTTCCCAAGTACATCCTTACCACTATTCCATAGAACATTGAAATCGTTGGCATGCTCTAATTATACAATCAGAGAGATGTTTTGTCGAATATCACGTCCAGCAGGATTGTCGCTGCGTATGGGTGTATTTCTTCCCTTCGATCCGGTACACATGCCTGTTGTCAAACCCTTGATGCTATTGTTCAACATGCACACAACATCGACCAGATGGCGCTGTTGACGTTCCTGATGGTCTGCGTGGTTGGACTAAGCCCATGCCATAGTCATGCGACGCCTGCGAATGCATCGTCGTGAGCTCATCTTAGTCAGCCTTGCAGGACCGGATAAGAGTTTATTCTATATAGTGTTTATTTGAACTTGCGTCGACGCAAGGTGGTCACATCATATCAGTTTTTGTGAATGAATTCGCAAAAAAGGAGGGTCCCTTTCAACGGGTACCGCTCCTGTGTATTGATGAGAAGAAAAAACCAGTTGTACAGATAGGGCCGGCAGCTCACAGGCTCCGGCTTCCTTCTGCTAATCTTCCTCCCCCTCCTCCATGACAGCCTTGGCCTGGGCGAGCTGTGCGAGACGTTCCTCCTCGACCTCTTCGTAGAAGTCCTGCGTCGGAGCGATCCACACCTTGCCGCTGCCGGTAAAGGTCTGGAGAATTCTCTCTCCGCTGGAGAAGAATCCGACCATGCTCTTGGTGGAGCGCTCGGCGGCGAATTCCAGGTCGCCACTTCGGAGGATGGCGAAGTTTCCATCCACGCTCATCTTCTCGTCGGCGAGCTCGAACTCCTCAAGCTCCGAGAGCGGTACTGGAGAGGCGAACACTGCAATCCCCGTACCGGAAAGCTTGGTCTGAAACAGTCCCTCGCCGCCGAAGAGTGCCGATGAGACGTTTTGCTGCATCTCCGCAGTCACTTCGATTCCGGCATCACTTGCGACGTAGATGCCGCTATCGGCAATGAGTTCCTCGTCATCGAGCTCGTATATGAAGTAGTGCCGGAAGGTCGGCTCGAGGTAGATCTCGCCCGTACCCTCGATCTTGCTCTGGAACATGGACTCACCGGTGGTCACCTTGCGAAAGAGCGATTTCCCGAAGCCCCTCAGGCCGCCCTCGTTTCCAGAGGCGCTACTGCTCATCTCGAGCTCACCCTTCATATAGTGCAGGAGACCCGGTTCGAGCAGCACTTCACTTTCCTCTACGGTCATACGTATACGTCGCATCTTTACACCCGACTGGTTGGCGAAGTAGATTTTCTCCGCGGAGTCCACGTGCTGCGCACCGTCGAGCTTCTCGTACTGCAGTATCTCCACCTTCAGGTTGTCGCCTTCGATCTCATTCAAAATCACTTCGTTGCGTTCAACACCTTCTAACATTCAATCCTCCTCAATAATGGTTCAATTTGACTTTCTTGAGTATAGAGAACTCGTCCCCATACTGCCACCTTAATCATTGCATTTAACCTATTACTATTGAGCTACTAACCATCCCCTCACTAAACTATAGTGAGATCTGACCATGAATACAGAAAAACGCATCCATGTACACGGAACACTTCTCAGCCTCATGCTTCTGTTCTTCGCACAGCTGTGCTTTGGAGCAGCTTCGGTGTCCGCCGGGACGGTCTTTTCGGCCGATGTGGTCGGTCTCTCGAAGGATGGAAAGTACATGGCCTACACGGTCTCCGCCTCTCTCGACATGTCGGGCTTTACCAGCGCACGGCTCTTCATCCTCGATGTACACGAGAATGATTTTGCACACTACGGAGAGGAGCGCATATTCAGGGGTGAGGAGTGGGTGGAGCCGGAAGAGGCGGTTTCAGAGATATTGAAGGAAAAATCTGACCTCATCGATGGTTTCGGTATAGATTCCGAGCTCCGGGGTGAGGAGCAATTCTGGGTGGAGGAAGGGGTGATCGCCGGCGAAATCGCGCGTCCATGTTCGATCGATTTTCGGATGCGAGACTACCCGTACCTTGCACAGAGATACCGTCTCGAGTTGTCCGTGCGTTCGGTCAATGACAGCGACTGTGAGCAGTATATCGAACCAGAGAAGCCGAAGATCTTCACCCTCACTCTCCTCGGCCCTTCACGGGAGGTCCGAACGGTGCTACAGGAGGATAGGCTTCTCTACGAGTCGAGGCGCTGTCCTCTGGACTATGCCATCTCGAGGGTCATTACCTACCGAAATGGGCTGGTGGTTTTCCTCAACTCATTCACCTTCAACATCGAAGGGCCCGATGCTCGGAAGCTCGTGGTATCGGGGCGACTGCCCTGAGTCGGACTCATACTCCACGAGCTCACCAGTGAGGAGGTAGTGGTATTCCAGTAGTTTGAGTATGCGAGCGGCTTTCCACTCATTCAAATGTCGCAGCCATGAGATAATCCCCTCGGTACCTATCAAATGTATGCTGCCTCCGAAATGTGGATTTATACTCTTCACATATGACAGATTCTGCCCGTCGTCGGAAAAAAATGAAGATGAG
>JAASTM010000040.1 GCA_021767325.1 Spirochaetales bacterium | reverse complement strand
GGGCCACCAGAAAGAGCTGCACACCATCACCGACGACATCGTGGCGCAGTTAGATCAGAAACTCGACGAGAGCGGGTACTCCTCGCATAAGCGCCGGGATGCCGAACAGGCCTTTCGGCAGGTGCTGCAGGAGGTGCTGATTCAGCTGCAGGGTAAAAGCGACCTGGTTCAGGACATGCAGAGTACTGCCGGAAACAATCCGGCCGAGCTCAAAGAGGCCCTGGACAAGGCCAAGGCTGCCTTCAAGGATATTGCCTCGAAAGCCGAACAGCTCGGACAGCGCTTCGATGAGTATCATAATTCGATTCCCGCCTTTTTGGACGAGTTCCTGGCACCGGAGGGTATCATTACCCGCAAGCGCTCGATAGAACAGGCCATAGAAGCCGGGCGCAGTACCCAGAGCAGCAACACCACCCGCCTGGAAGGGCTGCAGGAAGAGAACACTCAACTGAGTGAAAAAATCGACGAGTACCGTAAGACCCTCGAGGAGCTGCGGGTGAACCGGGTACAGGTGGACACCCAGCGCAAAGCTGCCGCCGAAGCCCTGGAGGGCCTAACCCGTCAGATCGAGGAGCAGCAGGGGCTTCTGGAGGAGAACCGCAAGACCATTAAGGCTAACACTTCCAGAATCGCAGAGATCGAGACCCAGCTGAGCAAAATCGCCGAAAAGCAGAAAGAGCTCGAAGCCCGGGAAAAGGAGCTGCAGGAGAATCTGAAGAGCCTCGAATCCGGCATTTCGACCCACAACAAGGATCTGAAAGACAAAGAGAGTAACCTCAAAAAGCGGATGGACAACCTCGGCAAACTGCAGGACAAGGTAGAGAAGCTGCAGATGGAGGTAGCCTCACTGCAGACCGAGATCCGCAGTATGTATGCCAACTTTCAGGACCGCCACGGCCGGGAACTGTCGGAGTTCGAGACCAGAATGTTTGACATTACCACCAGCGTGCAGGAACTGAAGCCTGAGCTGCAGGATGTCCGTCAGAAACTCAAAGATCTGGGGCAGGTCAATCTGATGGCCCCCGAAGAGTTTGCCGAAGTGAAAGAACGCTACGACTTTCTCACCGGGCAGCTGGA
Organism: Spirochaetales bacterium; assembly: GCA_021767325.1. The sequence continues at coordinate 8,886 of JAASTM010000040.1, read as the reverse complement.
GGACCTGTACGAGGCGCGGGAGGACCTGCAGCAGATCACCCAGGAGATCAAAACAGAATCCACCGAGCTCTTTCTGGAGACTTACGATCAAATCAGAAAGAACTTTCACTCCATGTTTCGCCGGCTCTTCGGCGGCGGCCGGGGCGAGCTGAAACTGACCGATCCGGATAATGTGCTCGAATCGGGTATCGAAATATTCGCCCAGCCTCCTGGAAAATCACTCGAAAATATTGCCCTGCTCTCCGGTGGAGAGCGCTCGCTGACGGCAGTCGGCCTGCTATTTGCCACCTACATGGTAAAACCCTCGCCATTTTGTATTCTCGACGAGATAGATGCTGCCCTCGATGAGGCCAATGTCGGGCGTTTTATAAATCTACTGATGGAGTTCGGCAACACCTCCCAGTTCGTGATAATTACGCACAACAAAAAAACAGTGGCTGGCGCCCGTACCATGCTGGGAGTTACCATGCAGGAATCGGGGGTTTCCAAAATTATCGCGGTGCGGCTGGCCGAAAACGGAGACGTTGTGGCTAAAACCGGTTCCGGCGATGAAGACGGCAACAGCGACGGCGGAAATGGTCAGGGTGATGCCGGTTTACTCCAGTTGGATGGAGAGCCCGGCGAGGATGATATGACCGCTGCAGACGAAGAATCCTCCGCGGACGCGGAGGCGGAACCAGAGGAGGAGGTCGCCGATGGCCTTCCTGAGCGCGAAGGAAGCTAAGCTGTACGGCTTGATCGTAGCCGGAGTTACCCTGCTGGCACTGCTGGGTACGCTCATCGTCATGCTGCTTACGAGAAATCCCGAACCGGCTCCGCGGCAGAACCGGGGAAGCGCGGAAAGCCCGGCGGGGGCAGAACTTCTCGGTGAATCTCAATCGGCCGAATCGGTTGTGCAGAAAATCAGAATTCCTGCCGAGTACACACAGCTGTACAACCAAGAGTGGTTTCCGTTTCGGGAAGTGCACGAGAGCTGGAGCCGCGAACAGATCGAAACATTTTGGAAGGATCCGAGTAAACTGGTCGAAGAGGTGCTGCAGACACAGAGCGACCGGGAAGTCGAGGAGTTTTTCGAGGAGATTCCGTAATATGCGCCGCGCATACATCATCACCCTGATTATGCTTACTCTTATTTCAGCGGTTGCATGCAGCACAGTAGCTCCCCCGGACGGCTCTCCCCAATCCCCCGCAGAAAATGAGGTTCAGAACACAGCCCAGAATGAGGTCCCGAGCGGCGCGGTTCAATCTTCTTCCGCATCCGATACCGCGCAGAGTGAACCTGCTGCGAAAGAGCCTCAGGTTGAAGAAAACCCGGAACCGGAACTGGAACCGGAACCGGAACCGGAACCGAAAAGTACCGTGCCTGAAATCCAGCCAAATATCACTGAACCAACCGAAACTGTCGCAGATAGCAATGGAACTGAAGCCGTGAGCCAAGCCCAGGATGCCGAGGACTCGTCAGCCCCATCTGCCGCCGCGGCAGAAGCTTCATCGCCAGAACCCACCCTGCCGGACGCCCGCCCGGCGGGGCGGAGGGAGACGGACCGCTTCCTCATGCTGAGTCCTCAAATCGAAGTGAGTGCGGTATTGCCCGAGAGGATTACGGCCGCCGAACCAGAGACCATCGAACCAGAGACCATCGAACCAGAGACCATCGAACCAGAGACCATCGAACCAGAGACCATCGAACCTGGGGCCGATGAAGAGGGCTCCGCGGATGATAAGCCAGTGGAGAACAAATCTGAACAAATCAGCCGCTCGCAACTGAAGCCCCAGCCAGAGCCGCAGCCGCAACCTGAACCTGAACCTGATGCGGAACAAGCGGCACAACCGCAGATGGATGTGATTCGGGCCGGCAAGGGGGAGCAGGTGCATCTCTCCCTGCCGGGGTTTGGTTGGATTTATGACCGGGGGGCCTCGCAGAGCAGCGGAGTGGAGTTCCGCTCGCGCAGCTATGCACAGAGTGCCACCGAGTTTGTGTTTTCTGCCCGGGATGTCGGTCGCTACACCCTGGCATTTCAGCAGCAGGACAGCAGTACCGGTCGCAGTTCTGTAAAGCGTATTGCCGTCGAGGTGAGTCTGCAATCTGTACAGGACCGGATAGCCGCCCAGGCCGCCGGGGCTGAGGCCGGCCATTCAGCCGAACCGGCAGGCGCCGGAGATGCGGCGGCCCCGGGGGAGAGCCCCCAGCCGGATCTGCAGCTGCCGAGTTTCTCCTTCGAACGACTAGAGAGTGCTGTTCTGGCACGTAATACCAACAGCACCGCCCAGCAGGTACAGGCCCTGCTGCTCAGCCGGGGAGGCGGGGGCAATTCTGATCTGCAGCCGGCGGCTGCTGAGGAGCCGGTGTTTACCGATGCACAGCGGAGAATGATGGTGGATGCCGGGGAATTGCTGTTCGACTCGGAGCGGGAGATGCTGGCCGAGCAGGTGCTCGAGCTCTATCTGCAGGAGGGTGGAGAGCAGAGCGGGCGGGTTCTGTATCTGCTGGGTCAGATCTACGAGTCGCCGCCGCCGCCGCGGGACGAGCGCCGGTCGGTGGAATATTACCAGCGTATTGTAAATTTTTATCCCACCGATCCTTACAGACGGCGGGCGGAGGAGCGGATCAGGTACCTGCAGCGCCATTTCCTGCAGATCCGTTGACACAGCGGCCCAAAATGCGGTATAAAAACGTTAAAACTCTTAGGATTGAAGGTATATGCTGGAAAAAATTTCCGACAAATTTACAGATATAGTCAAGCAGGTCTCGGGCAAGTCCAAGATAACGGAAAAAAATATCCAGGACGCCGTCGAGGAGATCAAGCTTGCACTGCTGGAAGCCGATGTCAATCTAAGGGTTGTGCGCCGATTTGTAAACCGAACGATCGAAGAGGCCAAGGGCGAAGAGGTTTTGCGAGCCGTGAACCCGGGCCAGCAGTTTATCAAGATCGTTCATGATAGAATCGTCAGTCTTTTGGGTGACGAACGCCAAAAGCTCGAGCTGAAGGGGCCCGATACCCAGTCCGTTGTTCTTATGATGGGGCTGCAGGGCTCTGGTAAAACGACTACTGCCGCCAAGCTGGCCAAGCAGCTGAAAAAAGAGGGACGCTCCCCCCTTCTGGTTGCCGCCGACTTAATACGGCCGGCAGCAGTGAAACAGCTGCAGGTTTTAGGCGAACAGATAGATGTACCGGTGTATGCCGAAGAGAGCAAGGACCCCGTCAAAGTGGTCAAGCATGCGCTCGCGGAGGCCAAGAAGAACCAGTACAACACGGTCATTGTGGATACCACCGGACGGCTGCATCTCGATGAAGAGATGATGAATGAGATCCAGAAGATCCACAAAACCGCCCAGCCGGTTGAATCGCTGTTCGTTGCCGATGCAATGACTGGCCAGAACGCGGTTAAGATAGCCAAAGAGTTCGATGAGAAGGTCGGCATTACCGGTGTGGTGCTGAGCAAGTTCGACTCCGACACCCGCGGCGGTGCGGCGCTGTCGCTCAAATCGGTCACCGGTAAGCCCCTGAAATACATTGGTGTGGGTGAAAAACCGGACGATTTGGAGCCCTTTTTCCCGGAGAGAATAGCTTCACGGATTCTGGGAATGGGGGATGTTGTCAGCCTGGTCGAGAAGGCGCAGGAGACGATTGACGAGGAAGAGGCTGCTAAACTGCAGCAGAAGATGGCCAGCGCCAGCTTCACCCTCGAAGATTACCTGGAGTCCTTTGCCCGGATGCGTAAGATGGGCAGTGTGGAATCGCTGCTGGAGATGATTCCCGGTGCAAAGGGCAATATAAGCGAGGACGACATCGATGAAGGCGAGATGAAGCGGGAAGAGGCGATTATTTTGTCCATGACCCGTCAGGAACGCCAGAATCACAGAATCATCGGTCCATCGCGCAAGAAGAGAATTGCAAAAGGGAGCGGCACCTCGGTCTTCGAGGTCAACCGGCTCATCAAAAAGTTTGAAAAGATGCGCCTCATGATGAAGAAGGTCGCAAAGAATAAAAAATATCAGGCTCAAATGATGAAGAGTCTTGGTGTATAAGGAAATTACCCGTAGGAGGTTCCCGTTGAGTGTTAAAATTAGGTTGAAGAAATTCGGAACAAAAAAGCGTCCCTATTACCGGCTGGTAGTAATGGACAAGAATGCACCCCGTGACGGACGTGCACTCGAAGAGGTCGGATACTACCATCCGATCGAAGCAGAAGATAAGCAGCTGCACCTGAAAGAAGATAAAATCAAGGAATGGATCAATAAGGGTGCTCAGCCCACTGCAACTGTGAAACGTCTGCTCAATAAAAATAACATTTTTCTGAATCGCGGGCAGTAGGGCGAATAGTCATTTGAGGGCACCGCCGGTTCCGGCCGGATATGGAGAGAAGAGGTGTCAGTGGTAGTTCAAAATGCGCGCAGTGGAGGACGTTGTGGAAAAAGATCTTGTTGAATATGTAGCGAAGTCCCTAGTTGATGATCCCGACGGGGTCGTTGTGAATATGATCGAAGGCGAAAAATCTACCATACTGGAATTGAGAGTTTCGCAGGACGATATCGGCAAGGTAATCGGCAAGCACGGTCGAATTGCAAAGGCAATTCGCACCATTCTGAGTGCTTCGGCTACCAAGACCGGAAAACGGATAGTGCTAGAGATTCTGGACTAATGGGGAAGCTCGCTGTAGGTATTGTACGCACTTCACACGGAGTGCAGGGATACGTAAAGGTGAAGAGCTTCTCGGGAGAAACGGCGCACTTCTCGGAGATGCGGGAAGTGCTGCTGGTAAAAAACAATAGAGAGAAGGCGTATCGTATTGAAGCGGTAAAGCCGTTTCACCAAGGGGTGCTGATCAAGTTCGAAGGTATCGATACTCCCGAAGCGGGCAAGCAGCTGGCCGGATATGAGATCTGGGCCGAAAGAGGCGAGTCTGCTCCGCTTGATGAGGGTGAGTTCTATGCTGCCGATGTTGTCGGCTGTCATCTGTACTTTCAAGGTTCGGATGTCGGAGTAGTCAGGGCGATCATCGAGAATGGTGCCACCGATCTGCTGGAAGTGAAGGTCGATAAGGGAACCCGAATAGTTCCTCTGACCGAACAGTTTGTTGGCGAGATCGATGTAGAGAACAAGACTATCGAACTGAAGGACGACTGGGTACTTTCGTGAAGTACACTATTCTGACCCTGTTTCCGGAGATCGTGCGGCAATACTTCGAGAACTCCATTATGGCCAAAGCGGTGGAGCGGGGTATCGTCGAGTTCCAGGTGGTCGATTTTCGCGAATACGCGACCGACCGCCATCGCACCTGCGATGATGCACCCTACGGCGGCGGAGCCGGAATGGTGATCAAACCGGAACCGCTTTCAGGGGCCCTCGATTCGGTGGGGGCGCGGGAGAAAAGGGTAGTCTACCCTAGTCCTTCCGGAAAGCTCTTCGACCAGGGCTATGCCGAGCGGCTGGCCGGCGACGAAGAGCTGGTGTTCATATGCGGAAGGTACGAGGGTATCGATCAGAGAATCATCGACATGTATGTTGATGATGAAATCTGTATCGGAAACTACGTAATGTCGTCGGGAGAGTTGGCATCTTTGGTAATAATTGATACGGTATACCGGCTGGTAGACGGAGTGATCAGCGAGGAGTCGCTGCAGGAGGAGAGTTTTTCCGACGGCCTCCTGGAATACCCGCACTACACCCGGCCGGCCGAATTTCGGGGAATGCAGGTGCCGGAGGTTTTACTCTCCGGAAACCACGCCGAAATCGAAAAATGGCGATACGCCCAACGTGTTGAGAAAACGGAACGGTTTCGACCGGATTTACTTAAGGAACTTAAGGAAGGGGAATAATATGGATTTGATTCAGGCAGTTGAAGCGGAACAGATGAAAGAAAATGCCGTTAACTTCAGAATTGGTGACACTGTAAAAGTGCATTTTAAGATTGTCGAGGGGCAGACCGAACGTATTCAGGTTTTTCAGGGTATCGTCCTGTCCAGCAAGGGCACGGGCATCCGGAGAACCTTTACCGTACGCAAAATGTCCTATGGTGTAGGCGTTGAGCGTGTTTTTCCGGTGCATTCACCGCGCATCGACAAAATCGAAGTCATTCGCCGCGGTCGTGTACGCCGGGCAAAACTCTACTATCTGCGCAAACGGGTTGGAAAGGCCGCCAAGGTAAGCGAGCTGATCCGCCGCCGCGACCAGATCAAGAAGGCCGGCGAATAAACGCCGGTCCCTGTTTGCTGCATGCAGCAGCCGTCGATAGGGCTTTTAAAGACAATAACAGCCGGCTTCACCGAACGAACGGTGAAGCCCGGCAGTCACATCTCATTTACCGTCCAGAGAAGACTCGGAGACCAGAGCTGGGTCGTAAAAATGCTGGGGCGGGAGGTACGGGTAGTCTCGGACCTGCAGCTGCAGGTGGGGGCCCGGCTCAGAGCTACGGTAGAGTTTGAATCCGGCAAACTCCTGCTAAAAATCGATCACCAATCCCACGCTATCAAAACCCTGTTACAACATTCCTCATTAGCCGACACTCCGCAGAACCGCGCCCTGCTGCAGGCATTTATGGCCCAGGGCTTGCCGATTCGGGAGGCCGAACTGAAGTCGGCTCGCACACTGTTCTCACAACTGGAAACACAGAATACGCAGACTGCCCGCCTGGTTGCACTTCTGGTGGACAAGGGGCTGTTACTGTCTGCCGAGCAGTTCAGACGGCTGCAGAGCTGGGTGTGGGGGCAGGAGTACTCGGAGCAGAGGGGCGGCCAACCGGAGCAGCAGCATTCGGAGCAGCATTCAGGTCAGCACTCCGGCCAACAGGGTCAGCAGCAGCGTTCCCACCAGGAGACACGAGAAAGCAGGCTCTCAAAGATTGTAACAGAAGACGTAAAGGAGCAACTGCAGAGCACAAGTGCTGACGCTTCGCTTCTCCATCTGTTTAATCACCGGCAGGCCCGTCACGATAATTGGATTATTATTCCCATAAATTTCCAATCGGATGACACGGGGGTACTGCGCCTGCAGCTCTCTTCAATGGGTAAGCCCGGCCGGTTTACTCTTACTTTTCACATAAATTCCTCGGAATCACCGGCTGAGTGGCACTTTGCCGGCTTCTGTTGGGCGGAACAGGGCAAAATAGATGTGTATAGGGGCCGTCATACCAGCGGCCGGCCGGACCGCGAAATTCTTTCCAAATTACAGCAAAAACTGAATAACCTGCGGTTTGAAATTGACGATACTATAAGAGAGGCATCTGAGTTCGATCCCTTCGGCCCCGGTGAAGGGACTGCTTTTAAAAGGGTCGATACGACGGCCTAAAACGGGTATAGTAGTGGAAAAGACTAAAGCGGTTGCATTAAAGTATAATCAAGAGTTGCCGGCTCCCTTCATCGCGGCCAGAGGAAAAGGGTATCTGGCCGAGAGAATGTGTGCCATAGCTGCCGAGGAGGGAATTCCTATTGAAGAGAGAGCGGACCTGACCGAGGTGCTGTTTTCCCTTGATGCGGGCAGTTTCATACCTGAAGAACTTTATGAGGTAATTGCGCAGCTCTATGTTACAATCGCCGATGTACAGGAAGATGTATGAGAAGTATTAAAGTCGAAGATTTGAAGCCTGGAATGAAATTCTCAAAACCGGTCTACATGGACGGTGAAAACCTGCTGGTTCCGGAGGGGATCGAGATCAAACAGAAGGACATCGACCGCCTGCGCCGCTGGGATATTGCCGAGGTCCAGACCGAGGGTGAGGCGCTCAACGAGAACGGAGAAACCCCCCAGGATAAGATGTTTTTCGGCGACGGGGCAACCTTTGAATACAACAAGGCTGTCGACCTGGCAGATAACATTTTTCTGCAGACCAATGACGGCGGATTGCCGGACAAAGTCGATATCGATGAGGTGGTTGAGAATGTTTTTCAACTGCTGATTGAAAAGCCGGACCAGTTGATAGGTCCGATGTTTCAGGTGCAGAATACCCAGCATTCACTCTCGCAGAGCGCGGTCAACTGCATCATTTTAGCAGTCTTGATCGGACAGAACCTCAAGCTTCCCAACTATCAGCTGGTGAACCTGGCAACCGCAGCCCTGCTGCATGATATCGGTATGACCAAAATACCAAAAGCGATCCTCAACAAGAGCGGACAGCTGACGGAGAAGGAGCGGAAAATAATGACGACCCATCCGGTGTACTCCTACCGGGTTATTACCCGGGAGCTGGGATATGCCGAAGAGGTGGGCCGAACTGCCCTCTACCACCACGAGCGCTGGGACGGAAAGGGTTATCCCAAACAGCTGAAGGGCAAGGAGATCCCGCTGACTGCCAGGATTCTATCGGTGGTGGATGCTTACGAGGCGATGGTCCGTGAGCGGCCGTATCGCGATTCGATGATCGGGTACCGGGCTATGCGGCAGATTCTGAACGACAACTCCCGTCGCTTCGACGCTGAGATCCTGAAGGTGTTTTTGAAGAGTATGGGTATCTATCCGGTCGGTAGTATTGTCATTCTGAACGACGGGTCGGTTGCGAAGGTGATAAAAAACCATAAACAGGTGCCCTTGCGGCCGGTGGTCCGGATTCTGGTGAGCAGCAGCGGGCGCAAGATTCCGGCGGAGCAGCAGAAGGAGGTCGACCTCTATTCGGCTGGCGGAAGTTTTATAGTGAAAGCGGTGAGCGTAGGAGAGATGAAGCAGATCAATCAGAAGAAGTGAAATGTGCTGGAGTTGAGATGATTTCCTGGCAGGCGGGTGAGGACAGGGCAGCGAGATTCTTCGAAGAGAAGGGATTCACGGTAGTTGCCCGCAATTTCCGGTCGAGGCGCGGGGAAATCGATATTATTGCCGTGCAGAATGAACTGTTGGTGTGCGCGGAAGTGAAAACATGGAGTAAGGTAAAGATGGATGGGATTGAGTATTCTAT
>JAASTM010000039.1 GCA_021767325.1 Spirochaetales bacterium | reverse complement strand
GCCTCGAGTGATCCGGTGCGATATACCCGGTAACCGTGTGCACCGAGCGATCCGACCAGCTCACCGCGGCTCTTCTCAAAGGTTTTATCCTCTTCCTCCAGCTCCTGCAGCTGCTCCTCGAGCTGACGCATTCTCTCGAGAGCACTGCGAATATCCTCACGGCGGGATTCTTTAGCCGCGATTTCCGCCTGGATCTCTTTGCCCACTGAAAACGGTTCCTTAATCCCTTCGGTTTTGCATTCATCACTCTGCAGGATCAAACGGCCCAGCTCGGCGGTTTGCCGTTCTATCGAAACCTCCAGCTCATCGATTGCACTCTGATGCTCATGAATATCTGACTTCCTTTTATCCATACGTTTTTCCTCCAAGATTAAATAGCTCCCCGCTCTACCACTTTGGCCATCACATAAGTGAGCAGAGACTCATCCAGCTCTACTCCGAAATCGGATACTATCTCACCGATCTGATGCCACTGTTCGCGGCTGAAAGGATCGCGGCGTTCATCGAACGACTCCAGCAGCAGTTCGCTTAATTCGGGAATTGCTTCGGCCTGCCGGAGAAGCTCCTCTTGGGACGGGTCGGGAGCTACAAATATTACTTCGAACAACTCGTCCAGCATCTCTACCGGGACACCGGCCACACTCTGCATAAAATCCTGCTTCAGTCGGTCCTTTTTTTCTTCCGTAGAGAGGGTATGACTGTGCACAGTACTCTGCATGCGTTTGTATAGACGGTCTCCAGTATCCATGAATCCTCCGGTTTAAATGTAGTATCTTACGGCCCTAATCTCAAGTACGAAATGCCAGGAGGGTCAGAATCTCAGAATTTTCGAAGCATTCCGCTCAGTTTTCCAGGATTGTGATCTCCACCCGGCGATTGCGCCGCATTCCTTCGGGGGTAGAGTTGTCGGCAATCGGCTCCTGAGCCCCTTTGCCCTGTATGATAATCTGCTCTGGCTCGCGAATATCCCTGCCCAGCAGATAGTTTCCGACTACCCGGGCACGCTGCTGCGACAGCTGCATACGCCCTTCCTGGGTGCCCGCCAGGGCGGTGTGACCGGTAATCAGCAGATCCCGGTCGGGATACCGGCGCAGGATTTCGGCAATACGGTTGAGTTTTTCCTGTTCTCCCGCCAGCAGCTCGGTAGAATCGGGAGCAAACTGGATATTCTCCAGGTCAATAGTAACTCCCCGTTCGTCCACTTTCACCCGGGTATCCTTTACCCCGTCCTCCCGCAGGCGCCTCTCCACCTCTTCGGCTATCTTGTCACGGTCCATGGGGCTCGATTCGATCACTTCCGCCCGGGCGGTGCCGGTGAACTCATACTGATCTCCGTTGGAGAGCGAAAATATCATGCTGAACTGCTCGGTGTAAGCGTGCGGCCGGCCGAGCTCCTGGTCCCAGTAGATCTGCTGGTCGGAAAACCCGGTTATCCTGACCGGATATATGGGAAACTGCCGGAAGTAATTAGAGGTGCGGTGACGTACGGTGTACTGCACCGAGATCAGGTCGTACTCCTTCTCCTGGTACTCCGCCTTGCCCAGGTAGCGGTATTTGGCCCGAAAGGGGTAACTCAGCGGGGCCGGTATTCCGTAGCCGTTACGCAGATCGTGCACCTCCTCTCCGGAGGCTTCCCAGCTGTCCCCGACCTCGACCGGCTTAGCGGGAAAGGTCGGCACATCCCGCACCACCGGCATGTAGTAGGAGGGATCGATGTCGTAACGCCCGCGCACATCCCTCCAGAAACGGGAGAAGTAGCTGCGGTTCATCTCATAGACCGAAACCTGTCCGCTCCTGGTCTCGGAGGTGGTGAACTGTCCCTCCAGAAGGCCGCTGCCGTCCTCTACATCTTTGATTTCCACCGAAATCCTGTTGAGAATATCGGCCTGGTGGCTGTAGCGGCCGTTTACATAGACCTCTTCATCTACCTGCGAGAGTATCCGGTACTTGTCTCCAGCCTGATATTTGAATCTGAACTCTTCAGCCCCCGCCGGCAGCCCGCTGTGAAGCAGCAACAGCACCGTCATTACGGTCAGTGCCGCCGGTTTTGAGAAACGAAACTGCTTATGATTTATCTGCATATGCATGTACTCCCCTTTATCGTTCATTTTTCCTTTCTTGACAAACATATAGAGTGAATATATCTTTTAATATACGAAGGTAGTGAATCATAGGATACCACTGTGTTACAATTTATCATGCGACACCATCCAAAAGAAAAAGTGGAGTCTTTGCTTTCATCAGCCGGTTTTCCCGAAGCGACCCCGCTTCAGGAAGAATATGTTCCGGCCGCTCTGCAGGGTAAAGACCTTATTGTGGAAAGTGTTTCGGGAGAAGGAAAAACAGTTGCTCAGCTGATCCCCTTCTTCTTACAGTCAAAACCCCGAAAAAAAGGCCCGACTTCCCTCATTTTGGTCGATACAGTCGAGGCTGCGCAGAAATATGAACGGGAATTCTCCCGTTTTTCGGCAGCCAAATCAAAGTCTAAACAGACGGCGGTGCTCGGCAAAGAATCCCAGGCTAAGCATGAACTACGGACACTCTCAAAACGTCCTGGCCTTATTGTCGGCACTACTGAGCGTATCATTGACCATATCCGCCGAAACAATCTTCGTTTGGAGAATTTAGCCTCGGTTGTGATCAACGTCCCCGAAAACGGCGAGCACGTCGAGTTTGCCCGGGATGTAGAGTTCATTATGACGAAGATTACGGGGAGAGTACAGACAATTGTCTTCACACCTTCGCTGGAAAAGGCCGAAGAGCTTTCGTACCTGCTGAAACGCCCGGCGACCCTTTCAATGGCCGGCAGGCGTTCCAAACTGCCGCCGCTGCATATTTATAAAAGTGAATCTCGTACCCCGCAACTAATCGCCAGGCTGGTGTACGGAATGGAACTACGCAGGGTTCTCATTCTGACTGCCTCGAGCGCAGAAAACCAGCAGCTTCAAAACGAACTGACCCGCATAGGTATCTCCTGCTGTCCGTATACCCCTCAGCAGGAATCTCAGGACCGGGCAGCGCCGCGCTGTGAAATTGCGGCCTTTGAGGATGCCTCCGGCATTTCTCTTTCGGGTTTTGAAGCTATTCTTTTTTACGGCCTGCCGCCGAAACAGCACCTCTTTGAAGAAATCGGCTGGGCAGCCGCTGGACACTCCCCCGCTCCTATTTTTTCGGTTTTGGTTTCAGAGGAGGAGGGCAGTACATTAGAGACATTACAGGAGATAAATCAAATGAAAACGAAGAACGAAAAGCTTCCTGAAGAGGAGGAAGTCTTAAAAGGAAAACTGAAGAGTATCATTACTCAAATCAAGGAAGAAGAAGACCCGGATGTACTGAATAAGTATAAAAAGCTTATCAAGAAGAGCGTTCCCCTGCATTTGCGAGGGTACATCGGTGCGTATTTCTTCAAAAAAGCCCTCGAGGGTCAACTCGGCACGCAGGTGCAGCCTTCATCGCAAATGCAGACCATTTTTGTGAGTATCGGGAAAAACCGCAAGGTCTTCCCGCGCGATCTGGTGCGTCTTTTCCGCAAGAGCCTCGACATCGAACAGAACGAAATCGGTAACATCAAAGTGCTCGACAACTACTCTTTTATAGATATTCCCCAGCGGGTCGCACCTAAGGCCATCGAAGAGATGGATGGAATGGAATTCCGCGGACGCAACATCACAGTGAACTTTGCCCGCAAAAAGGAGAAAAAAAACAACTCCCGCGGATAAAATCATGGGGTGCGAGAGGGGTGTATGAGGGGCGGCCGGAGGGTGCGCCCCTTTTTTTCGCTCTGCGGGAATTTAGACCAGCACATAAGTGAAAAAGAAAAACACCAGCAGCTCGGTAATACCGATGCCGATGCCCAGTATACTCAAGCCGAGCAGCTCATACTTCACTGCCCGTTTTTCACATTCGGCTACCAGTTGAAACGGGCTCCCGGGTACTATTATGAACTCCGCCATAGGATCATTGGGGCGCTTCAACTGATCGTTCGAGAACAGATAGTACTCATTTCCGACGAGCTGATCAGGCAGGGCCGGTTGTATAAAGTGGGCGGAACCGGCATCAACCTCCGCATTCAGCAGTTCAAGGTTCGGAAAATGCCGCATCAGGTACCTTTCTCCGGTTTTCAAAACAGTCGACTGCCTCAAATTAGAGCTGTGTTCATCGAAATGGATAAGCGGCATGCGGATGAGATCGCGCTGCGCCCGCAGCACCCGGCCCTGTTTCCAGAGCCCCCGATAATAGTAGTAGAACAGGACCGCCGGGGGCAGAAAGGGTACCAGCGGAACTACTGAAAGTGAAATTGCAATCAGCGCCGGCAGCAGCTGTTGTGAATAGCCCTGCAGAATATAAAAGTAGATAAAAAGAGAAAAAGAGCCCAGTACGAGCGATCCGGGCGTAAAGGGATTCCAATACTCGTTCTTCTGCCGTCCGCTCCAGGCCGCCTTGAGCAGCATATCCTGGGCATCTCCCTCGTAGATAATAACCAGGAGCGGCTGGTCCGCTGTACCCCTGAACACTCCGCGGTTTTCATCCCATTCGACCCTACCACTGAGAAAGATGTTCGTATACTCCGGCAGCGAGGAGATCTTCTCCCATACTACCTTGCGGGGCGGTTGCACCGGGTACTCCCGAAAACCGCTTTCAAACCATGAGCTCTGCGAGGAGAGTACGTACACCGGCACATGCTCCAAATCGGCACATACCGACACCTTCCCGCTCGAAATCCAAATGGTATTGTTGCCCTGCATCGCCTGCAGGTGCCCGAACATTCGATACAGGCGGGGCTCCGAACTACCGCTCCGCTCGATCCTCCGCAGTTCGCGGTAGTCCAGCGGCTGATAGGTAGCCGATTCCGTGAGCAGACGGCGGAACCTGCGCCAGCTGCTGCGGATGTAAAAGGCGCCGATGCCGGGGATTAGCAGATAAAACAGCATGGCAGCCAGAAGAATACCGGTGAGGTGCAGTAAAATTTGTGGTTGCAAAACCATATGTTTTACCTTACTCTGATACCTACTATGGTAGATAGAATAGTTGCCGGTCTTCTGAACACAAATACATATCTCTTCTCTCACTGGAAAAAGGGCTGCATCATAATCGATCCCGCCGGCAACGTTGATGAAATCATATCACACATCGAAATAAAAAACTTTACCCCGATGGCCATCATCTGCACTCACGGGCATTTTGATCATATTGCCGCCATCGGTCAACTACGTGATTATTACAAAGATAAAGAGGTGGAGCTGCCGATTTATATTCACGAACTCGACAGTAACTATCTCGGTGAAGCGGGCAAGGAACAGCACCTGCAGGATCTCTCAAATTTAGGGGCCGAGTTCCATCCGCTGTTTCACAGCTTTCTGCAGAACCTGCCCGAAGCGGATGTACTGTTGAAGGAGGGCGATGTGATCCTCGACACCGATTTGAGTGTCATTCATACACCCGGACACACTCCGGGCGGGATCAGCATCTACTCCGAGAGTGATGCCATTCTGTTCTCCGGCGATACTCTGTTCTTTGAAGGGGTCGGGCGTACAGATCTACCGGGCGGGGATGCCGATCAGCTGCGCAGCAGCATATTCGACAAACTCTTCTCCCTGCCGGACGACACGCGGGTGTTTCCCGGACATGGGCCCTTTACTACCATCGAGCGCGAGAAAAACCACAATCCGTTTCTTTGATGTATTGAGATTTAGGCACTCAGACTGAATACCAGCCCCTGCATACTGCCCGCTTTTCCGTAGGTGGGTTCGAGCTGGGTGAAAGAGTGGAGCATATCGGCATTTCCCTGTAGAAATTCGCCTACATTTTGAGTATCGGGAGCTGTTTTCGAGGCTTCGAGCGAGGCGATCATCGAATCTATACGTGCTTTCTGCTCGGAATTCCCGGAAGAGGCCTTAATGCTGATCAACCGGTCGATCAGGTTATCGATTGTCCTGAGCTTTGATAATGAAACGCCCCCGCCTTCCTGCGAAGGAACCCCGGTTACATGCTCGAAACGAGCATAAATGGCCTGGCTCGGCTTGACGGGAAACGCAATCCGGCTGCCGCTGTAACGGGCCCGCATCAGATACGAAGGGTTTACAGTAGGTTGTGTCGATTGACTTAACACCTGCATTGTTTGACTTCCTCACTTTTATTAATCGGAAAAACGAGGAAGTCTTTAAGATTTTTTTTTATTGAATGGGGTAAAAAAAGCTGTATTTTGCGGTTATTACTAGCGGTTGCGGCGCTCGTCGCTGTTTTTACAGTCTATGCACATCAGTGCATACGGAATTGCTTCCAGACGCTCTCGCTTGATCTTTTTACCGCAGCGCATGCACAGGCCGTAACGACCGTTCTTGATACGAGAAAGGGCGGAATCGATAAGTCGCATACGTTTGATATCCTGTTCGTTCAGCGCTTCCAGTGTTTTCCGGTCGATATCATCAGCAGCTATGTCGGCCAGATCTTTCGGATCCAGATCATCGATCAATGATTCAAAATCTTCACTTTCAGAAATCAGCGAGTGGACAATTTCTTCCTTCATTTCATGAAGTTTTTCCTGCATTTGTGCTTCAAACTCTTTATCCATCTACCATCACCTCGCCCAGAATTATGTCCTCTTTATGAGCATGTGAATATGACCGAAATAATGAAAAATGTCAACTAGTTGACAATCCTACTCTATTTCTCTACTATGTTTAGGAATACTAAAACGAGGAGAATCCGTGGCTAAAGAAGAGGCAATTGAAGTAGAAGGCATAGTAAGAGAATCACTCCCCAACACTATGTTCCGCGTTGAGCTGGACAATGGGCATGTAATCCTTGCTCATCTCTCAGGCAAAATGCGCAAACACTACATCCGAATCGTGCCCGGAGATAAAGTAAGAGTAGCTCTGTCACCTTACGATCTCACCCGCGGCCGGATTATCTACCGCGAGCGCTAATCAGGATTCTTGATAATTACCCAGGTCGCTCCGGAACCGCCTTTCTCACGCCGGGGTGTCCCGATTTCACCGGCCACCGGTGATTTCTGCAAATATTCCACTACAGCTTTCGGCAGCACCGCTCCGCTTTTCGAATGATTTCCCTTACCGTGTACGATGAGAACCTTCCGCAGTCCGCGGTGAACCGCCTCCCTTAGAAAACGGTCCAGCCGAACCAGCGACTCGTCTATGGTCAATCCATGCAGATCGAGTTCATCCTCCGGCTCCATTCTCCGCAGACGCTGACGTTTTGCCGCCGCATCATCCTCCGGTTCGGGGCTGCCTTTATCATAATATTTCCAATTTTCTTCCGAATCCAGCCACTTTTCCAGTACCTGCCGGCTCTCCTCGCCGGCTCCGTTGTGCTGTGCCTTTCGTTTGGCCTTTCCCTTCTCCCAATCATCGAGAATCTGTGCAAAATCCATAGCTCACTCCTTACACTCTCTGAGAGATTTCATTTGTAAAAACATCTGAGTATGCAGTGTAGTTACAGGAATTATATCTACAGCTCGGTCAATCCCGGCACCGGATCGACCCCTTCCTTGTAAATCCAGCCTTTCTGTCCCAGTCCGGTTTCGATAAAGTAGAACTCTCCGGTTTCCCCTTTAATTCTTACCAGCTCACCGTCCTTCAGGCTAAAGGCGTCGGAGGAATCTTCTCTCGGGATCTTTTTTATCGGAGGGACTTCTTCGCGCTGGATAACAATCACTCCGATATCCCGGCTCGCCTGGGCAATCGAGTATGAAAACCCGATTCCTACGACTATACTGGCCACCAGCAACAGGGCAGCCACGATAAAATATCCGTTATTCTGCCGGAAGAGATAGATTATGCCTAAAAACCCAGCCGCATTCACCAACAAAGTCAGTACCAGCAAAAACAGATCGGGATGAAATGGAAAGGGCAAATCGATTTCGGTGGTGATACCGTGCTCCTGAGAGATAAAATCCAAAAACGCCTTGTAGGTTTCATTCATCGGCTGAACCGTCAGTGCGGTACGGGCATGCAGCACCGCCGCCCCAACATCACCATTCTGCAGCGCTGCCAAGGCGGCGTTATAACGCAGGTCGGGCACATCCGGCCGCAGCCGCACAGCCTCCAGGTACAGACTCTCGGCGCTTTTGTATGACTCCTGCCGGTAGGCCTCGCGGGCGTTGCCGATAGTCTGGATAACCGGCTCACTGTCGAACTCGGCAGCCCCAAATGAAAGCAGCAGCAGCACCGGCAGCACCAGTGCCGCCTTCCGCCGCTTCAGCAGCAGGAAGAGCAGCAAGAGCAGGGGGCCCGGCAGGAGCCAGGCATACGAATCTATCTGCATAAAGCGTGTTGATATCTCGGCCCGCTTCATCGAATCGGGCTCTATCGGGGCGAACGCCAGCTGGCCCTCGCCTTCGGCTGTTTCCGTATCGGTCCTCCCGGAAACAACCTCAACCGAAAAGGAAGGTGACCTGGTGGCATAAACCCGACCGGTCTCCGGCTGCACCGCGTTCAAAGCAGGCACAGATATGCGTTTCTGTCCGGGTTCTTCGGCCGCCAGCGTATAGACATATTCGCGACTGCCCCGGTAGCCCTGCTGGGTCGGGGCGTAATCGGAAGACTCCTCGGCCTGCAACTGTGTAAAGCCGTCCAGCCGGAGCTCGGGAAACTGCAGATAGTTGAGGTTGCCGGTTCCCTCCACTTTTACACTCAACTGTACCTGTTCCCCCTGACCTACTTCCTGCTTATCCAGGCGGGCTGTGAGCAGAAAGTTACCGACTGCACCGCTCTCCTGCACACTCTCCGGAAGGGGCTGTACCTGTATAGCCGGCCGGTCGGAAACCGCCTGCCCGTCCTGGTAATTGACCCAGGCCTGCGGGAGTACGACCTGCCCGGGGGTAGACGGGGTAAACATGTAGCCGGCAATCGGGATTTCGTAGAGCGTCCGTCCGCCGCGTTCGACGCGGTTGATACTGCCGACGCCCTCGGCAACCTCGAAAAACCCCTCTGAAGGCGAACCGACCCGCACATCCTCGAACATGCGGATCTCCGGCTGTTCGAGGGCGTTGACCACACAGACGATATTCTGTCCGACATACGCGGAGGTATCGGAGAGGGACCATTCCAGCTCCAGCGGGATAATCAGCTGACGGTTACGGTAGACTCCGACCTCCAGCAGCTGTGGGTCGGTTTGATATACCCGGTCTATTCCGGAAATACGGTAGGGGCCGATTTCGTAGCGACCGGTTCCGGAACAGCGGTACAAATAGGTTATTTCGGTGCGCGGGATTCTCTCGCCGCCGGGCCCCTCGATAAATACCGGGCGTATATACGGGCCGCGCAGCAGAAGGATGTCACTGCTGAGATCGGGTTCATCCACAACCACCATCGATGAATCCTCAATGGGCACTTGAATAGTCACTCCGAAGCGGTCGTTCCGTCCGACCGGATTCGGACTCACCTCCAGCGTGACGGCATCCTCGCTTTGAGCGGGAAGGACTGCGGCTGCGAAACAAAGAAACACGATGTACAGCACAATTTCTTTTCTCATAAACCCTACCAGTCTTTCCCCGTTTTCGAGGGTTCGGTCTCATAATCCGGGCTGAGCAGCGTCGGGGAGCTGCGCTTTACATATTCCAAAATACGGCTGCTGTCTTCACTCACCGATTGATTCCGCTTGGAGTCGTTCTGATTTTGACGGGCACTCTGCTGTTGGTCGGAGAGATTCAACTTCCGCAGACAAAACTCGAGGTTCGCTTTGGCCTCCACATCCTCCGAGTTCAACCGCAGGGCTTTTCTAAACTCATTGTAGGCGCTCTGGTAGTTCCCCATTTCATAGTGCAGGACTCCGCGGTTAAAAGCTATCCGAAACAGCAGTTCGGAGTCCTGACTCTCGGCCACCGAGTTCTGCCACTCCTCCAGGGCCGCCTTGGATTCACCCAGCGAATGATATACATTTCCCAGATTGTACAGCAATCGATCGGAGTACTCGGATTGATCCACTTCCTGGATATACAGAAAGTTGGCTTGCTTGTACTCACCCCGCGAAAAGGCGTAGTTGCCCTCGATCACCTTCAGATAGCCTCCTATCTGCGAGCAGGAACTCAAGCTCAACAGCATGAGGAAAACTCCTGTAATTAATAAGTTCCGCGCCAT
>JAASTM010000038.1 GCA_021767325.1 Spirochaetales bacterium | reverse complement strand
TTTGCTGGCCACGTTGTTGATGATGCCGATGATCTCGAGGATGCGGTTGGTGTCGTCGGCGTTCTGGCTAATCAGTTCGGCGGTTTCGCTGAGCTTGGCGTCGGTGTTCTCGACGATTTCCACCAGCTGATCGGTGGCCTCTTTCCGTTGATCACTGATGGTGTTGACGTTTTCTATGCTGGCGCTCATCTCCTCGACGGAGGAGGTAGACTGGGTTACCGCTGAGGATTGTGTCTCGATTTTCTCGGCCAGCTCGCCGATTCGCTGCGTAATCTGCTGGGTCGAGGTGCGGGAGCTGCCGATATGGTCGACCAGGCGGCCGATTTCCTCCGAGATGGAGGTGATGTTCGAGCTCATCTGTTCCACCGCCGCCGAAGACTCGTTAGTTGCGCTGGTTACTTCCTCTTTTTGGGCGGCTGTGTCGGCGGCGCGGTGTTTTACCTCTTCGATGATTTCCGAAAACTCGTCCACAAAATTGTTTACTGTAGCGCCCAGCTGGGTCAGTTCGTCCTTGCCGGACAGATCGATGTGGTGGGTAAAATCGCCCTGGCCGATGATGCTGATGGAGCCCTGCAGGGCGTCGAGCTTTTTACGCAGGCTGAAAATGACCGCATACAGAAAGCCGACTATCAGAATGAGGATGAGCATGGCAATGCCGGTGGCAATGTTACGGATGTTGTTCAGCTGACTGGTGGCCGCCTCTTCGATCCGGTCGGTGGCACGGTTGACGGTAGTTTCGAACACGTCGCCCAGGTATATTGTGAGGTTTTCTATTTCGCGGCTGGCCCGCATCACCAGATACAGTTCGCCCTCGAAAAACTCTTGATCTATTTCGAGCGGGCCCGGAAGGTAGCTCTTTGAGTTCGCCATCAGTTTTTGCGCGGACTCGTCGGCCGCTGCATATTTTTCTTCGGTCATTGTCATTATCTGGGTAAGGGCGTTTTTCTCGCCCTCGGTCTCCTGCGACTTTTCGGAGATGTCTTTGAACAGCTCGTGCTGGGTAAAGGCGGAGATGGAGTCTTTGAGATCGACAAAATGTTCTTGGAAAATCTCATAATCTCTGCGAAAATCATCGGTGAAGAGGGTCGATTTGAGGGCCGAGTTGGTCTGATACACCTTGGTGGTAATCTGGTTCGCCTGCAGCTTGAGATTGCTGTACTGACGGACCATATTCCCGTACCCGTACATTACCAGAATAAGACCGACCATACCGACCGCTACGAATATATTTGATAGAATCAGGCGTGTTTTAATTTTCATATTTCCTATCCTTATTAAAACTATTATATATTTTATTCTAAATGCAGATATTAGGTATACACCTTTAATTGAGTAATGTACCACAGTTTTAACCAAAATGTAACCCGTTTCTACAAAAATGCACCCCCCGGCGGCTGTGCTGCTACCGGGGGGTGCTTTGTTTTATCCGTCTGCGCGGGCGGTTCAGCTGGTTTCTGAGAGGTAGTCTACCTGGATAGCCGGTACTTTCTGAGTGCTGCCGACCGAGGTTTCGAACTCTACTGTTCCGATGTAACGGCCGAACAGATGGATGCTCTGCCGTTCAGGTAAATCCACCTGTTTTTCAGGATACACCAGCATCACCTGCTGGCTCTTCACGTTTTCGGCCCCGGCGCTGTCATCCTGGGCTAGATCCAACAGCACATTGCCTTCGCCTTTGACCGGTTCCTCTAAAACAGAGTTTACTTTGCCTTCCAATTCAATTAATGAACCATGGTCGTATTCCTTTAAAAGTGCATCCTCATAATTTAAATCCATTGCACTCTGTTGATAGATTGATTGTTCGGGTTTGGACTCATCGGTAATTAGAGTGGCTCCGGCCGGTTCGTTTTGCTGGGTTCCGAAGAACAGAAGCCCCAGCAGCACCACGATACCTACGCCGGCTCCGATGGTCTGTTTGGTACTGAGCGTGTTGTGTGTACGCTCATCAGAACTATTTTTGGGATCTTGGGTAGCCATGCTACACCTCCTTGAGATATTTGAATTATGTGATTTATATGGTTGCCGCGCGATGGCGGCCGGATGATTGAAGCATATAAACCTTCTCTTTAAATGTACGCAGATATATTAGAAGCTTCAACCCCGGTCAGGGGTCAAGAGTCCAAAAAATATGGAGTAAACATAAAAAATAGAGAAATTGGTGCAGTTGGCGTAGGTGGTTCGGTCGGGGCCTTAGAGCTGCATTGGAAAATCGATTGTAAACACCGGATGGGGGCTGCGCTGTAAATTGATGCTGCCTTCGAGCTGCAGAACCAGGGTCGAGACCAGCTTGAGTCCCAGCGTTTCACTGGTCTCGATATCGATATCTTCCGGAAACTCGGCTCCACTGTTGGAGAGGATAAAAGTGTAGCTATGGTCCTCGGGGTGTTTTCGAAAATCAACCGTAAATACCGGCTGCTCCCCCTCATGAAACCCGTATTTCATTGCATTGGTAGCAATTTCATTCGTAATCAGACCCAGGGGGATGGCAACCTTAGTAGAGACGTCGATATCTTCCACCTCATTCCGTATCTGTACCTGCTGATCGGTGAATGAAGAAAAAATGCTTTCGAGAATATCCTGAATATAGTCCCGCAGCTGTACCGTGGCGTAATCTTCGCTGTAATTCAGTTTTTCGTGGATAATGCGAATCGTGTCGACTCTGTGCTTCAGATCGGATAAATCTACTGTACTCCCGAGGGCAGTGTCCTTCAGACTCAACAGCGACGAGACCATTGCCAGGTTGTTTTTAACCCGGTGGTTCAGCTCCTTCAGCAGAAACTCTTTCTGCCGGATAGTGTGGTTCAACTCTTCCTCGGTAGCCTTGTTTTCGGTGATATCGCGCATGCTCGACCGGGTGCCGATGTGCTGCCCCTTATCATCGTAAATCGGCTGCCAGCTCACCGAAATCCATTTTATGCTGCCGTCCTTGCATATACAGCGTAGTTCGCGGTTGTTGCAGGTGGTCTCATGCTTGAGCCCCTCCTCGATTTCAGCATTCGATTCATGCCGATCTGCGGGATGGATCAAGGGCAGGGGGTAATCCTGCATCCGGTAGCACTCTTCAGGCGTGTAACCGCAAATTCTTTCAACGGCCGGATTCACCCAGATCAGACTGCCGTCGGTTCCGATCCAGTCTTCCCAGTCATAGGTATAATCGGCAATAGCCCGGAACTGCTGTTCACGGGTACGCAGTTTTTCTTCCAACTGCTTCTGGGCGGTGAGGTCTATGCTGATAGCCCCAACCATCGCACGCCCGGCAAACTGAATCGGAAATTTGTAGGTGAGCCAATACGTGTTCTCGTTGTTGATCGGAAACTCGCTTTCTGTTTGTATGATCCGCCCGTTCTCAAGCACCGAGCGGTTTTCCGCTTCGTACTGCCTCTCGGTCTCTCTGGGCACATCAGCGCTAATGTCCCTGCCTTCGAGCTCCTCTGGCGAAGCCTGTAATATGGAGGCAAACAGCTTGTTGCAGAACACAATCCGGTTGTCACTGTCTTTGACATAGGTAGCCCCGGGAATTTGATTGAGGAAGGTCTTGAAAACGGCCTTTCCCTCCTCAATCTGCTTTTCAATCTCTTCCTTATCAAAGACACCCCGCAGGTTCGCCTGTACATAGGTTTCCTCTCCCAGCACGAGCGGATTCAGAGTAACTTCGGCTTGAAACGTAGTTCCGTCCTTACGCTGATGAGTCCAGAAGAAATTCTCTGCATTGCCCCGCAAAGCGGCCTCGATCAGCTCCTCAGCCGCGGTTTTCGAGCTCCTGCCGTCGGCCTGATATTCGGGAGAGAACTCCCAGGGCCTGCGCCCAATCAGTTCATCCTTGGAAGTACAGCCGAAAATATGGAGAGCGGAGTGGTTGCAGTCGATGAAGGTGTGCGAGTCCATAATGAGAATTGCCTCATACGCCGAGTCGAAGAGGGTTTTGTAGCGAATCTCCCGCTCCTTAAGCCGCTGGTGTGCCTCGAACAGCTTGAAAGCCATATTGATGGAGCGAATCAGCACCATTTCGCCGGAGTTTTTCATGATATAACCGTAGCCGGTTATCTTCTCGACCCGGTCGACATACTCCTTTTCGGTGTGACTGGTCAGAAACACAATCGGCAGGTCACGCGATTTAATGATCTGCTCGGCGGCTTCGGTTCCGTCCATCCCGGTTCCAAGATCAATATCCATCAGAACGAGGGTGATATTTTTATCTGTCTCGGTTTTCTCGATAGCCTGCCGGCCGCTGTACGCAATTTCAACCTCAAAGCCGTGTTTTTTCAAGGTCTGGGCTTCGGAAAGCGCGATTAAAGCTTCATCTTCTACCAGAAGGACTTTTTTGTACATCAGACTCTAGTATAAATCTCCCGGCCATAGAACACAAGCTGTAAAATAGCCATAATAAAAAGCCATAAAACGTGATAATTGCGGGCCAGACTTGATTTTCCCTTCCTGAGAACTACAGTTATAGTAGAAAGTAAAGCGAGGTAAAGCCCAATAATGAAAAAGAACATCTTTATTGTGGGCTTGGATGACTTCAACCGTACCCTTCTCGAAAGAACTCCCCATGCCGGTGATTATATCTTTCATGAACTGCTCGATCCGTCCGAAATATTTGATACCTACGATTTTCCCATCCCCGATATGGTCCGCCGCAGTATCGAGCAGATCTGTCAGTTTCAGCGCTCAAGCGGCCAAGCGGTGGATGCCATCTGCGGATACCACGATTTTCCGGTCAGCACCATGCTGCCGCTGATCTGCCGCGAGTTTGGTACCCGCTCTCCAACCCTCGAGAGCCTGATGAAATGCGAACACAAATACTGGAGCCGGCTGGAGCAGCAGAAGGTCATCCCGGAACACATCCCTCAGTTTTATGCGTTTGACCCTTTTAATGACCGGGCTCTGGAGGAAATTCCCCTGGAATTCCCCTATTGGATTAAACCCATCAAGTCATCCGGTTCGTTTCTCGGTTTTCGCATCCGGAATGCGGAGGATTTTCAGGCGGCCATGCCCATTATCCGCGAACAGATCGGACTGATCAGTGATCCCTTCGGCTACGTGATGGGACAAATCGAGCTGCCGCTGGAGGTGGCCTCTGTGCAGTCCCACTACTGTATAGCCGAGGGGCTCATCGGCGGGCGGCAGTGTACCCTGGAGGGATACTCTCAGAATGGCAGAGTCGAGAGCACCGGCATCGTCGACTCCATCCGCTATGAAAACAATGTCAGTTTCTTCCGGTATGAGTACCCCTCCAGTCTGCCGTACAAAATTCAAGAGCGAATGATTCGCATCACCGAGAAGGTAATTGCTCATCTCGGGTACGACGATTCGGCCTTCAACATTGAATATTACTGGGACCGGGGCCGGGATAAAATTTGGCTGCTGGAGATAAATACACGGGTCAGTCAGTCGCACTCGGATATATTCGAGAAAGTAGACGGGGCCTCCAACCAGGCCCTCTCGGTCGATGTGGCCCTTGGCGGCGACCCTGAGTTTCCCTACCAGCGCGGAGAATTCCCGCGGGCGGCCAAATTTTTCTGGCGGGTATTTGAAAACGGAATAGTGCGGGCTGTCCCCTCACAGCAGGAAATCGACCAGGTGAAACGCGACATTCCGGGGACTGTGATAAAACCGCAGGTGAAGCCGGGAATGCGGTTGGATGAACTGCTTGAACAGGACAGCTACAGTTATGCTATCTGTTACCTGTTCATTGGCGCAGAGGACCAGAAGGACCTGCTGGACAAATATCTGCACTGTCAGGACATACTCACCTTCGAAATCGAACCGCTGGAGGCATTCAATGAAAACCCGTAGTGAGTTTCCCCGTAGGGTACGCGAGGTGGAGCACTTTACTATTCGCATGTCCGACAGCGTGCTGCTGGCTGCTCGCATGTGGCTGCCTGAGGATGCCGAAGAGCACCCGGTGCCGGCCGTCCTGGAGTACATCCCCTACCGCAAACGCGACCTGACTGCCGCCCGGGACCTACGTCATCATCCATACATAGCCGGCTTCGGCTACGCCTCGGTTCGGGTAGATCTGCGGGGCAGCGGCGAGTCGGAGGGCATCCTGACCGACGAGTACCTGCAACAGGAGCTGGATGATGGAATCGAAGTGATCAATTGGCTGGCAGCGCAGAAGTGGTGCAGCGGGTCGGTGGGCATGATCGGCATCTCCTGGGGCGGCTTCAATGGCCTGCAGATCGCCGCCCTGCAGCCCCTGGCCCTGAAAGCGGTGGTCAGCATCTGTTCCACTGACGACCGGTACACCGACGACGTGCATTACATGGGCGGCTGCCTGTTAGGCGACAACCTCTCCTGGGCCTCCACAATGTTCGACCAGAACACCCATCCCCCGGACCCGCAGCTGGTAGGGGAGAAGTGGCGCGATATGTGGCTGCAGCGCCTGGAGCAGAGCGGTCTATGGCTGGAGAAATGGATGCGGCGTCCTCACCGCAGCGACTACTGGAAACACGGCTCGGTCTGTGAAGACTACTCCGCCATAAAATGCCCAGTGATGGCGGTCAGCGGCTGGGCCGACGGCTACTCCAACACGGTCTTTCGCCTGATGGAGCACCTGTCGGTTCCGCGCAAAGGGCTGATCGGCCCTTGGAGCCACAAATATCCCCACGAGGGGGTTCCCGGGCCCGCGATCGGCTTTCTGCAGGAGGTCCGCCGCTGGTGGGACCGCTGGCTTAAGGGCGAGCAGAACGGCATCGAGAACGAACCAATGTTCCGCGTCTGGATGCAGGACAGCGTACCGCCCACCACCAGTTACCGCGAACGCCCGGGCCGCTGGATTGCCGAGGAGTCATGGCCGAGCCCCCACATCCGCGAGCACGTGTTCATCCTCGACCACGGCCACCTGGCACCGGTCAACGAGAAGGTCACGGAAAAACCGCTCTCCATACAATCGCCCCTCTCGGTAGGACTGTTTGCCGGCAAGTGGTGCAGCTATCAGGCACCCCCCGACCTGCCCCACGATCAGCGTCAAGAGGATGGCGGGGCATTGGTGTTTCAAAGTCAGATCCTCCCCGAGGATCTGGAAATCTTTGGATCGCCGATAGTCGAGCTCGAACTGGCTTCGAACCGCCCGGTGGCTATGGTAGCCGCCCGCCTGTCCGATGTAGCCCCGGATGACAAAGCCACCCGGGTTACCTACGGCCTGTTGAACCTTACCCACCGGGAGAGCCACGAAAACCCCAGCCCCCTCGAGCCGGGGGTCCGCTACCGCGCAGTAGTCGCCCTCAACGGGGTTGCCCAGCGCTTCCCCAAGGGCCACCGCCTGCGCCTGTCTCTGTCCACCAGCTACTGGCCTCTGGCCTGGCCGCCCCCCGAGCCGGTGCAGCTGACTATCTACACCGGCCGCAGCTCCTTCCTTCTGCCGGTCCGCCAACCACAGGATTCGGACCAACAGCTGCGCCCTTTTGACGAACCGGAAGGCGCCCCGCCGCTGGCCGTAACGCTGCTGAAGCCGGGCGAAGAGTCGTGGAGGGTAGTCAGAGATCTCGGCCGGGACATCTCCAAACTGGAGGTAGTCCTGGACACCGGCACCACCCACTATGACGGAATCAACCTGGAGATTAGCTCCCGGGCCCGCGAAACCTACACCTACTGCACCGATGAGTACAACTCGGTCTCAGGGGAAACCCTCTGGCAGCGCAGCTTCAAACGGGACGATTGGCAGATCCGCACCGTCACCCGCACTCTGCTCACCTCCAACGAAAAGGAGTTCAGAATAAGGGCCGACCTGGATGCCTACGAAGGCCCCAGCCGTATATACAGCCGCAGCTGGGATACCCGCATCCCCCGGAATTTAGTATAGGTCGATTATTTTCAGGGCTATTGAGACAACCTTGGCCCGGTCGGTGTTGGTCATTACGGTTACACCGAGCTGTGTATCAGGTACCAGAATGCAGACGGCGCTGTAACCGGTATCTCCGCCGGAGTGATAAAACAGATCCTCATTTTTATAGCTTGTATGGAACCAGGATAAGCCTACCCAATTTTGCCCATTAATCACGGTCTCCGGCTGCCACATGTGCTGGTAAGCCGCCGCGGGCAGTATCCGGTTCCCCTCCAGCTCACCTCTCTGCAGGTTGGCCAGCATCCAGCGCCCCATGTCCCGGGCATTCGAAGCGAGGGTGGAACTGGGCGCATGGATCCGGTTGTACGGATACACCGGATGCTTGTGCAGCTGCCCGCTCTCATCATCTCTTATATGCGGAGATGTCAGGCGGGGACCATTAAAATCAGAAAACAAAAAACTGCTGGAATCCATCTGCAGGGGGGCTAAAATACGGGTCTGCACATACTCCTCGAAGCTGAGCCCGCTTACCTCCGCAATAACTTGTCCCAAAGTATCGAATGCGATATTGCTGTAGTTGAACTCCTCGCCGGGTGCAGAGACGAGCTCCATCCCATGCAAGGATCGAACGTAGCGGCGAGCGGCCTGGGCCGAATAGGCCGGTGTATCCCATTCATAATCTTCGACATCCGGAATGCCGGCCGAGTGGGAGAGCATCATGCGGATGGTTATCGGGGTCTCCGAATCGGAGCTGAAGGGAAAGCCGGGCAGGTAGCCCGCAGCCGGGGCATCGAGATCAATGAGTCCGCGATCCGCCAGCTGCATTAGCGAGGTGGCCACAAACAGCTTAGAAATCGAAGCGGTGTGAAACAGCGAATCCGCTTCGACGGGAGTTTGCTTCTCTATATCCGCGGAGCCGAAGCCCTCGGCGAATATCGGCTGATCGGTGTAGACAACTGAAAGGCTCAGTCCGGCCAGTCCCTGCTCGGCAATTGCGGTTTGTGCTATTTCGCGAATTTGCTCCCACTGAACAGGCTGTGTCGGCTGGTCTTCGGCATGTAATTCGAGCTGCCCGCCGGCGCATAGAATCAAAAGCAACAATATCAGCGGAATCGGTTTTGCAATAGTTCTACTTTTCATATTGATCTCCTTTTTATGATAGTATTTTGCTTATCTCCCCCGCGGCTGCCAGTTCGGCGCCGCTTGCATGCAGCTTGCGGTTCCAGTCCTCTATCAGCTGCGCAGCGGATTTGTGATAGCTGCTGTGGGTGTCGGCTGCCAAAATCACCCGATAACCGAGGGCGAGCGCCCCCAAACAGGTTGCGTTCACACAGCCGTGAGTGGTCAGACCGCAGACAACCAGTGACTGTGCACCGATTTTTTCCAGTTCCGACTGCAACGCGGTGTTTTTAAAGGCGTTTCCATGCGATTTACTTATACGCAGATCATCGGCGCCGGGGCGCAGCTCGGGGTGCAGCTGCCAGTTTTCGGAGTCCTTCTGCAGAAACTTTTTATTCTCGTGCTGTATGTACACTACCGGCAGTGAATGCGCTTTGAAGCTCTGCACCAGGTGCTGTACATTTTCTACAAGTTGTTCCGCTTTGTAGAGCGGGGCAGGGCGGTTGAAAAGTCCGCGCTGCACATCCACCACCAGCAGCGCCGTGTCGTTTTTCTTATTCATACTCCCGCAGTATACAACAGAATTCCGGCCTGTAACTAGCAGAATTTGTTCTCGACTTTGCAAATCTTGCGCTCTTATGCTGTGCAGGCTGGAGAACCGCCAGTCCCTGTAGTATCTTTTGAAGTATGAAGATTACCACTACCGTGCTCGCCGCACTTGTTCTCTCTGCACTTTCGTGTATATCAGGCCCCGTCGCCCCCTTAGCTGCGCAAAGCTTGTCCCAGCAGGATTTTGAATCGTGGAAACAGCAGCAGGAAACCGAGTTCGCCCGCTACCTGAGCGAGGAGGATCGCGCCTTTTCGCAGTTTCTCGAGCGTGAGGCCAAGCTCCTGAACCCGCAGGATGCCGAGGCCGAAGACCTGCAGCCCAAACCGGATACTCCGCCGGTGTTCTCACCGGAAGAGGACCCGGCACCGCAGCCATCGCCGCAACCGGCCCCCGAGCCCGATTCTGCGCCTGAACCGCCTCCGGCGGAGCCGCCGGTCGAAGAAGATGCGGCTCCGGTCTCGCCGCCGACAGCCACACCGGGATCTGAGCCGGCATCCGCGCCGCGGGTTCCGCGGTACTTCGAGTCTGTCGAACTATCTTTTTACGGTACCCGGCTGCAGCTGCGCTATCCGGCTGAAATCGTCGCGCCGCTGAGCGGCAAGATCAGTCAGGAGAAGATTGCCGGATTCTGGAAGGATGCCGCCGCAAGCGAATACGACCCCTTTGTGGAGCAGCT
>JAASTM010000037.1 GCA_021767325.1 Spirochaetales bacterium | reverse complement strand
GCCGGCACAGCCGGACAGATTCTGGGGGCGGCCATCGGGGGCATCGGCATTTTTCTGCCGGGAATCCTCCTCATCTTTTTTGTGTTTCCCGTGTGGGAGGAGTTGAAAGGCATCCGTGCGGTCCGGCTGGCCCTCAAAGGGATAAATGCGGTCGCCGGCGGCCTGATTGCAGTGTCCATCATTGTACTGGCCGGCTCGACCGGCCTTACGCCCCTGAATATCGGCGTAATGCTGGCCACCGCGGCCATGCTCTTCTTTACCAAAATCCCGGCACCACTGATTGTACTCGCAGCGATTCTGGGGGGAGTGCTGGTTCCGGTTTTGTAGCGGCCCTACTTCTGCTTTACGGTTTTTATGCTGGTGATATAGTCACTATTGATGAGCCGTTCGCGCTGACCGTCTCGTACATATATCCAGTTGTCGGCCACCGACACTACCTCCACTTTTTTAAACGACTCGCCAAATGGGCCGGTGGATATATCGCACTGTTTTCCTACTAATGATTGTATGAGTTCGTTCGACATGCCTCTCTCGCTCCTTTGCCTTCTGTGTAGCTGACTTCGCAGCGCTACCCGCTGCCGTTGGCCTCCGTATAGGATAAGTACGGGTATTACCACCATAACTACACTTATTACTAACAGGTTTTGCTCCATGAGCGCTCAATTCCTTGTGAGTGGTTCGAAGGTTTTTTTGATCACCGCAGATTAACAACTATAGAGTAGAGTGTCAAATAAGCCCGCAGTATTGCCCGTCGACTCCACACTCATGCTTTTCGCGCGTTTTACGCAGATGCTGCTTGTACCAAGTGTGTGGCCAGCTCGCGGCTCGCCACTGCCGGGATTGTGAAATCCATTTTAAGATTCCGAATTATCTCCGAAACATGCGGACTCTCACATCCTTCCCGGAAAAACTTCATCTTGTCGCCGTAGAGTCCTCCGGCCGCGGCAGCCAGTTTATCTGTAAGTGCATGTACATTCATGGTCGTTCTCCTGTTCGAGCTTGTATTATTTTAACTCTCGCATAGTATAACGCGCGCTGCGGTCAGGAGAAATCGGAAAAAATACTTAATTCAGCCCTCACTGCTCAAATAGGTAGTATTACCTATGCTTTACTAAAGTCCTCAACTCACCTAAAACAGCGGCTCTACCGCGCCGTTGCACATGTTCAGAAAATCCCTCGCTGAGCTGCCCTCCGAAATGCTGCTGCCGATGATCTTGCCCGATTTTACGTCAATCACCTTGATGTGGAGGTAAAACACATCCGACAGGGCGCTGAGATTGCCGATGGCGATGGCGTCGGCCCCTGAGAGCTTGCCGATCTCAACGGCGGTTTCCTCGTTCACCAGGGCTGAGTTCTGGTACTGGTACTCCTCCATAATCTTTTCCAGGTTCTGCCGGTCGACCACCGACACATTGCCGAAATTCACGAAGGCGTTTTCCAGAAAGGATATCAGCAGGCTGGACTGGGCCGGGGCGATGGTTTCGGTCAGGTCACGCACGCCGAGCACGGCTAAGTTGCTGCCCCAGGTGGATACAGCTTTTACTTGGAGGGCAACTTTATTGGAGGGGGTTCGTGTTTCCCTTCGAGCAGCACTATCGTCGCTGCGGGCTTCACCCCCCGTCTTTGTATTTCTGCCGGGGACCTCCGCGGCAGCGATGTAGCCGGTGCCTCTGGCACGAAAGATCTCTTCCATACTGATGTGGCCGTCGGAGTTGGAGTCGATCTCCCGGTCAAAAGTGCCGGTCACCTCGTGCTCCTCTGTGAGCGCCGCGATGAGTTCCGTCCGCTCCTGCATAGACAGCAGGCCGTTGCCGTCGGTATCGGCGGTCGCGTCCAGAGCGGTCCGGACAAGCAGGCTGTTGGCCTCCTCTTCCGGCAGGAGTAACCAGGTACGCAGGGCCGCCGCAAAGAGCATATCCCTGAAGAGGTCCACTTCCCACATCTCAATCAGGTCGTCTTCATTGGAATCTAGCCAGCGCCATTCGGTGTTCGCTGCATCTTCTTCAGTATCAAACTCATCTTTATACCCGGATATAACACTGCGCAGCTCCTCCCGCTCAGATTCGCTCAGCCCCGGTGCTCCATCAATGTCGAATTTGAAACGGGTTTTGCTGTGGGTGTCCCAATTCCACACCACCACGCCATCTTCAATCGCCTTGGGCAGGAGATAGTCAACAATAAACTCCAGAGCCCACTCCTGCTCGGATTCCGAGAACTCACTGTCGCGGTTCCGGTCAAAAAAGCGGGCGATCGGAGTCCAGGCTGCTACTCCACCCGGCCACACTACTGTATCAAACAGCTCAAAACCCGCCTGCCCGAGCTCGTCATCGCTCACCTCGCCGTTGAAATCCTGGTCTGCCCAGCGATAAATGTCGTTGATAAAGGCCGACATCTCCCGGTGGTAGCGTACGGGCGCCGGGTTGACGGCTGCCGCCCGAAGGACTATGTCTCGATAGAACTCATAATCCAGCGGACTGATAAGACCGTCTGCATTCATATCGCCAAGGGCGTGGTATTTATCTTCTATGGCGCCCTGCGGAAAAAAATCTTCCGCCCAGGTAACTGCGGCTTCTGTCCAGTTGGCATCATGCATATTTACATCACTCCCGTCATGCGGAGGCAAGCGGTGGCGGGCCAGCTCCGGAAAAAAGCGGTCTATCCGGCGAAGCCGGTTGCGCAGGATGACCCGGCGGGCAATATCGTTCTCCAGCTCATCTACGGATCCGTCAAAGTTCCAGTCGAAGAACTCGTCTAAGGGGGTGTCGACTTCATGGGGTTCATACAGGACACGATAGGTGGCTATGAACAGCGCTTCCTGTTCCTCTTCGTTCAAGATGCCGTTCTGATCACCCGCCTCATCGGCCCAGGCAGTGAGCTCGCCGAGCTCCGGCTCCCAGAAAAAGCGGTAAAAGATCCAGTGTTCGGCAATTTTCACTTCACCGTGCCGCTCTTCAAAGCGCAGGGCCTGCTTATAATAGGGATCCTCCAGAGTAAGCAGCAGTTCCCCCAGTCCGTTGATCTCGTCAAAGCGATACTCCGCCGGCGGATAGATATGGCCGGGCATAAAATCTCCGAACCGCTCAAAGACGAACTCCATATTCTCCCGAATTTCAGCGAGTCCTCGGAAGATGTCCGCATCGCCTTCTGGGGCACCGAATACCTTGACCGCATCATCCCAGAATAGAGACATATAACTGTCGAGGTCCATGCTTCGTCTGTATTCCTGCCACTCCACGTAGATTTCGCGGGCCTGCGGTTCGATATCCGGCTCGCCGCCCCGCCCGTAGCCTGTGCCAGTGCCTGTACCGGCACATGAACCCACAACCATCAACCCGGCTGCGCCAAGCAGCACCACACTCAAAAGAGTTGAAAGAGAAAAACAGCTTTTTTCCATTCTTCTACACCTGCCTTTTGTTACTACCATATAAGCGCAGCCACCGGCCCGCATCCGTAAAACGTGCGTAAGAGGCAGGAAATAATCACTTGACAGGGGAGAAATTAACGACTTACACTTTTATAAGGCAAAAAGGTATTATGAAAATTGGTACGGATTGGAAAGGCTTATACGAGCTCTTGAACGATCTGATCCGGCAGAAAGATGCTGCCGGCCTCGAAGCAAGTTTGAGCGAGCATATCGACAATCTGATTCCCGCCGACCGCGGTGCCGCCTTTTTCGAATACTACGATAATTCCCCGCACTGTATTAGATGGCCCGAGTACGCTGCTCCGTTGGTGCCGGATTTTAACGTTCGCTATGGGCGGGTCTGTCCGGTCCCTTTCCATTTCGGGCATATGATGCTGGGGCCTATATCATGGACCCAATACCGGCATACTGAGTACGACACCGATTTCAACCGGCCGCTGCACATCGGCCATTCAATCGGCTGCGGCTTCAAGCGTAGTAAGGCGAAATGCGTTCATATTGTTGCCTTGAATCGCAGCCGCGGCTCGAAAGCTTTCTCCCGCAAAGATACGCAGAACTTCAGACAGCTGACCGGACTATTTTCCGAATTGTACTCACGCATAGAACGGGATGAATGCGGTCTGGAACAGCAGGTACGGCATGCAAACCAGCTGCCCGGGATGATTCCCCTGAGCCCGCGGGAAACAGAAATCTGCGTACTGCTCTGCCAGCATAACACCGCCAGGGAAATCGGGGTTGCCCTGGAGATCAGTCCGCGGACTGTCGAACGCCACTGCATGCATATCTATTATAAAATGAATGTGGCCAACCGGAATGAACTACTGAATCTGATTTTATCTACAAAATCTTGAAGCCGGAATCCTCATTAGCAGAACTGCCATTGCGTCCTCTCTCAAAATATTGACGGGTAGAATTCCGGGGGATATATTATAAGGTACATAGAGGGTATGAGAATGAATAGGATGCTGATCCTATCGCTCGCGGTTCTTATCTCCGCTCCTGCATGGCTGTGTCCGCAGTCCATCGATTTGGTGAGCGAGGATGCGGGGGTTCGCCACCTGCCCTCATCGACCCTTTTCCCCTATCCTATCCGCAAAGAAACCGTTATCCATCTTCCCGATGGTAGCCCCCGACAACAGAGCGGCGCGGTGGTGCAGTACATCCTGCAGGGGGTGTCGGCCAAGATCGAAATCCGGGTTTATCCCGCCAGGATCAGTCTGGAGGAGGAGTTCGAGCGCATTGCCGGGGCGATGCAGGCCGCTGGCCCGCCACAGCTCTCCATCCGGCAGCCTCGGCGACGGGTATACGGCCCCTTTGAGGACCCTGGAGTCCTCTGTGAGTTCTCCTCCGTTCCGGCGGCCGGCAGTGACGAGCCGATGAAAATCGAAGTCCTGGAGCTCTACCAGCGCAGCGGCTGGTTTTTGAGAGCCCAGCTGCGAGCAAGTCACGACGCTGCGCCGGCCGGTAAAGAGCGGATGCAGGAGCTGCTGGCCAGGATCAGCTGGCCGCAGCCGGCCCATACACTTCCCATTACCTACACTCCCCCCTGCAGTCTCTCCTTCGGCGGGAATGAGTATAAAGACTGTTGGGATCTCAATTTTCTCCCCTTTATCCGCATGCTGCAGGAGGAGCCCGGCATCAGTCCGGAGACCGCCGCCGCTCTCGGCGACTACGAAAAGGCGGCCCAGCGGCAGGTGGTGACCGACTCCTTGTACCTGGCAACACTCTTCGGTCTTGCTGGCCTGCAAATCGGCTCGCTCATCTATTTGGGCACGCACTCCGAACCGGAGGAGCCCTTCGATGACTGGACCGCCCTGGGCATCCTCCTGGGCTCATCGACGGCAGGCATAACACTGTTTCTCTTCGCTTCCATTGAGAGCCGCAGCCCGTGGCGCGAGCTGGGTATGGCCAACCGCGACCTCATGCAGCACCAACGGCAATAGAACAGCCGACCCTAACAGGTGAGCGCCTCTACCCGGTCCCGGCCGGCTTGCTTGGCCCGGTAGAGGGCCTGGTCGGCTCTGTGCTGCAGCGCGTTGAGCGCTTCATCCGGGCCCGCTTCGGCAATGCCTGCGCTGGCGGTAATGCTGCCCGGCTCTCCGAAGTCAAAGCTTCGGATTGTAGTGAGCAGTCGTTCGGCAAACACTCTGGCACTCTCCAGATCACTCTCATTCAGCAGTATGGCGAACTCTTCTCCGCCCCACCGGCAGAATACATCGGTCCGCCGGACCGAGCGGCTGAGGATGGTGCCGAGGGCTTTCAAGACCTCGTCGCCGGCGGCGTGACCGTAATTGTCATTTACTAGTTTGAACCGATCGATATCGAGCATGAGAAAACTTATATGGCCCCCCTGTCGCTCGCGGCTGTGCATGAGAAAACTGGCCAGCTCCTCGAACTTGCGCCGGTTCGGGAGGCCGGTGAGAAAATCTTCACCGGCCAATTTTACATCGGTGACGTCCTGCACCGCTGCATAGCAGCCGACTACTCTACCCTGGCTGTTGTAGTGGGGCTCCAGATTACCGCGGTAGGTCCGCTCTTCTCCCGAGGCCAGCTGCAGCTCCACTTCGAAATTGACGCTCTCGCCGGATAAGGCTCCGTCGAGATAGGGGCGTAAGCGGTTGTAGTTGTCCTGGAGTAGAATGCTGCGAAGGGGCCTACCGCGGATTTCCGATACAGGCAGTCCGAAGATTTCCTCATGCGAGGCGTTGACCTCGACATAGCGGCGGTCGGTATCGATATACGCAATTGAAATCGGCACCGCATCCAGCAGGATCTGCCGTTTGCGGACCTCTTCGTCGAAGGCCACGGCGTCGAAAAGTGCCGAAGCCAGAATATCGGAACTGAGTTCGATGAGCCGCTGGTCATCCGTGGAGAAACTGTTCGGCCGCGAGGAGTAGACCTTGAGCACACCGTAACAGCGGCCCTGGTGAAGCAGCGGCGCAAGTATGGCCGATCGAAAGCCGATTTCCAGCGCCTTTTCCTTGAGGTGAATACGCTTGTCCGTTTGTGAATCCGAACAGATCAAGGTCTCTTCGGTGCGGTAACAGAGTCCGGAAATACTTTGATCTATCCGCAGTTTGAGCCCCAGGTTCCCGAGTGCACGGCCGGCAACGGCGCGATAGACCATATGCTGGTCCTCAGGCTCCTCGACCACTACAGCCTCGGCTTCGGTAATCTCCAGCGCTACATCGGCCACCCGCTGGCGGACCGCATCGAGATTGAGACCCTCGGAGGTTATCTCCCGGCGCAGGTGTAGAATCAGCTCGAGTTGCCGGGTATACCGGAGGGCTTTGAGTTCCGCGGTGAGCTCGCGCAGAATCGAGATATAATATTCCGGCCGGCCGGATTCAGCGGAGTAAGGGACAGTTTTCCATTCAGCTATGAACGAGGTTCCATCTTTTCTGTAGATGCGAATTCGGTCTTGAAAAGCTTCGCGGGCCGGCTGCAGCACAACCGGGTCCGTATCCGGCCCTTGCACTACGGCAATGCTGCGGCCGCGGATCTCCCCAAGCTTATACCCGGTCATCTGTTCGAATGCGGTGTTCACATAATGGATGTGCGGACCGGCTTGATTCCTGGCCGCATGAGTGATGATGACTGCATCGCTGACCGATGAGAGGGCTGAAAGAAATATTTCACCGGGGAGAGATTCCATACTGATACATTACTAGTACAGGTACTTTTTTACAAGTTTTACTTTTTGTGCAGTATCATACCGGTGCTGGTTTTATACAGCACCATATCTTTAGAAAAGTCGGCCAGGCCCGCGCCAATATCCAGATCTCGAATTCTGCTCTCAGAGTCCTGCAGGTTCAGCATGTAGAACTGTTTTCCGTCTATCTGTAGCCGCAGGGTCCTCGATTGCAGTCCGGTCCGGGTGCGTAGGCTGATGAGCCGGCGTTGCGCTTCGTCCAGACGGCCGATTTTAGCAGCAGGGTCTTCCACCACCGAAAAGCCTTCCAGGCCCAGGGCGGCCGGGGTAAGCCCGGGCACCACGGTTTTGCGGTTGAACTCGGCGGTGTGTGCATTCATATCGATCTGCCGCAGCAGCTGCTCTACCTCGAACTGCAGCAGCTCCCGGTCAGAGGCGGACAGCAGTCCCCCGGAGGCCCGCATAGCAAGCTGTCGCAGGCGCTGAATGTGTTCGACATTCTCGGCGATGACCGCCTCTTTATAGTGAAGAAGGTTGCGATAGTCCTCGGCGTTCATCACCTCGCGCTCGAGCTGTCGCATGCGGGCACTCATCTTCTCCGCCACCGCCAGGCTGGCCGGATCGTCGGCGGCCCTGGTGATGCGCTGTGCGGAGGAGAGCCTGCGGATATGAGAATGGATGCGGCTGTATAGCCGGGAGTGACGGGTGAGCGTATGGCGTCCGACCGAGCCGGCGGTAAGCATAAAGTTGGAGTTGTCCGGTATAAACACATAGGCCTCACTGCCGGCAAGACTGAGCGGTACTGCCAGTGTCAAACAGAGAGCCATTATTACAAATATCTTTATTGAGTCCATATATACTAATTAGAATACTCTATGCGGAGGCGCTATGCAAGGGGGCGGCGCCGCAGCCCCGGCAACGGAACTTAACTCAACATCTGTTAAGTGGAACTTTCGACGTCGCAACTTTTCACTATGCGCGAGGGGGCGCAGCGCCCTGGCCACTCACTTCGTTCGTTGCTCGGGCATGCAACCAAGTATACCCCGCAGGGGCCGCCGCCCCATCCAGCCAGGGACGAACGGCAGCGAGCCCCCTGGCTCGGGGCGGGTATAAGGCCCCGAGGAGTAGTAGCGTAGCACCCGACCCGCAGGCGCAGCCGGAGGGGCGCGCCCGAACTCATCTTATTTTTTTTCAGGTATATTGAACTTCTGGCTCTGAAAACGATCGCCACCGACCCAGAGATCGATCTTGATGCCCTTGTCTATCCTGGTGATATCGGTGTGTTTTACCTGCCAGCCCAGCAAATCGAGCTTTGAGTTTCCGAGTAGATCCTGACCGGTCATCGCGCCGTAGTAGCCGGCCAGCTCCGGTCGTTTACTCGAGTTGAGCTGTTTCTCCATTTTCGCGATTTCCTCGTCGCTGTGATCGTTATCGTCCATTATGCTCAGGTGAAGACCGTCCTCCTCCTGATGCAGAGAAATTACCATTCGCCGCGGGTCTTCGTTGAGTAGATAATTCGCTATACCGCTGATGAGGTGCAGTATCTGTTCTCTTCGCTTCATCTAAAGAACCTCCTGTGTAGAATGTTATGATGCCTCGGCTTTGTTATTTTTATACCACTGTAACACTGCGATGAGCAGAGTTGCCGTGAGTCCTCCGGCAAATCCATTGTTGTACAGGTTCATCGCGCCATGCCAGGAACCTGTGAAAGAGACCATGACCAGATGGATAAAGCCGGCAATAAAGCCTATCAGCGGCCCGAACTGGCCGGCAATCGGAGAAAGGGTGGTACCGAAGATGAGCGCGAGCACCGGACCGGGAGCGGTAAGCGACATGCCGAATGCCAGGGTACTGGATATAACCCCCAGCGCCACCGGCCAGGAGTTTTTCACATGGGTGCCGAAAGCTGCAAAACCCATGATGGTAAACAGCCCGCCGATGACCGGCCCGTTAAAATCCGCTCCGATTATAAAGACATACGCCGAAAAGAGGAGACCGATGACTCCGCTGTTGATCAGGGCCCCGCCGATCGATTCCATGTCCATGAAATCGGATGGCAGCCGGCCGGTATGGGTCTGGATGGCCGCAAAATCCTTTAAGGCGGTCTTTCTGCCCAAGATCAGGCCGGCAGTGATCAGCAGCCCCGACAGGACCGGGACCAGCAGACTCAGTACAAGTGAGAAATCGCCGTACCAGTTGAGAGCCGCCTGAAATGTGTGCCCGCCGGCCCGCAGCAGCGAGGCGGCGAATAAACCGAAAAATCCACAGGTAAGGCCGATATTGTAGAGGTTGTACCCTTGATGCAGATGGAGCATTGATACGGCAATGGCCGGAAGCAGGAAGCCCGTCCCAATTCCCCCGGCCAGCGCCAGCAGGAATGAGGCCGAATAGGGCAAACCCAGTTCGAACGCGATGGTACTCACGAGCGGCCCCAGGGCGCTTCCGAACAGGGCAATTATGATGTATTCCCTGTATGATTTTCCCACGTATTTGGCTGCCAGATATACTCCGAAAAAAATCGGGAGAATATTGAAGGCTGTTTTTCCGAAAAATCCGAAACCGATCAGGGTTAGTATCGCCGCATAGGTAGGGCCTGAAATTTTCACCTTATTTATGAGCACCAACAGCAGCCCGATCAGGCCGACCAGGGCTCCGTTTATCAGGGTTGCGCCGATTCCCTGGACCTCCATAAAGTCATGAATCAGCCGGGCCGGATGCAACTGCAGTTCCAGAAATCCACCAAACCCAGGGCCGAACCCGTCGACGAGTACGCCGGTTGCGATGAGAAGCCCAATAATAACTAAGAGCAGGATCAGTAATATTTTATGGTTTGAATCCACTCAGAAATATAATCACGCCGGATTGCCGGCTGTCAAGTTCTTTATCTATATGTTATATGCCCGCGAGCGGGGTTTTCGGGCGAAAGGCTCCGTGCAGGCATGGAGGTAGGCAGGTGTGCAGTGGCCGCCGGCCCGGGTCATCGGCCCAGGTCATCTGTTCGGGTCATCGGCCCGGCCTCATTTCTGTAGTTCGGTGAAAATATAGTATACTATCCCTTTCTCGCTCACTTCCATTTGTATTCGTACTCCGTCGGTCATAGACTCCAGCTTTTTCTCCGCCTGTTTCGGCTCAATACCCAGCTCCGTTACAAGATACGACGCCCACTG
>JAASTM010000036.1 GCA_021767325.1 Spirochaetales bacterium | reverse complement strand
GGTACCGGTTCTCTGCAAGTCGATGTGTTTTGGGACGATTCAGTTATTGCCAATCCGGTCATCGAACCGCAGCTTATTACCAGCTCGGGCTCGACCCTCGCCTTGACGGCGAATCAGGTTGCCGCCGGCCATTCGGAAATTTCAGAATCGACGCTCTCAACCGGGTATTACACCTTTAGTCTCCAGCTCCTGGATGCCGGTGAGGTAGTTGCCGGAGCGGTTGAGGCGGTCCGGGTACTCGACGGAGAGCTGACCAGCGGCCAGTACACCTTCAACGAGTTCAACATGCCGGACGGAGACGTGGATATCACCATCGATCCGGACCTGCAGGAACCACTGACCATTACTCT
The DNA here is from genome assembly GCA_021767325.1 of Spirochaetales bacterium. The sequence goes on along the minus strand of JAASTM010000036.1, from coordinate 9,948 downwards.
CAGCGGAACGGTCGCCAGCTATGTGTATGGAAGCACCATGACCGTGACCGCCGATGCGGGCAGCGTTACCGATGTGAATTACACCTGGTACTTGAACGGGGTGTCCCAGGGCACCGGTTCTTCCTACACCACGGCGAGCACTTTAGCTCCCGGGCAATACCGTTTGGACGTAGTCGGCTTTACAACTGACGGCTCACAGGCCGGTTCGACTACTCACACTTTTACAGTCACAGAAAGTTAAGAAATAAGCGAATCCATGAGAGGTATATTCGGTATGAAAAATAAGAAAATAAATGTGCCGTCCAGGGTACAGATAGGCGTCGGAGTGATTCTGACAATAATGATATTGTTATCAGCGTGTTCGAACCCGATTGGCAACAGTGCCGAGCAGGGACAGGTAACACTACATCTGGATGTCGGATCTCGTACACTGGTATCTGACATTTCTACCGAAATAAGCCTCTATCGGGTAACGTTTTCAGACGGCAGTGGCAGTGAAGTGGTTGTCGACTCACAGAATACTACTATACAAACTTCACTCCCTGCTCTGAAAACTTACGATATTCTGGTCGAAGGATTCAATTCCAGCAGTCAGCTGGTGGCCACCGGGGTGGGGAGTGTGACCATCGAATCAGGCCAGACCCACTCACTGGCCATTATTGTTACGGCCGCCGACGGCTCGGGAACCGCACGTATCGAAATCCAGTGGAATTCGGTGCAGACCCAAAGCGCGTCTGTAGAAGGGTATTTGAAGAATACCCAGAATCAGACTATTCCAATGAACTTTTCGGTCACCTCCGACGGACAGGCAGTGGGCGAGGTGCAAGTCGATGACGGCTTTTACACCCTGGAAGCCCAGCTGCTGGACGGAGGCACTGTTGTGGCCGGTTTCGCCGAAGCGGTGCAAATATCCGCCGGCGGAACTACCCAGCATGTGTTTAGCTTCGATACGGTGAACAAGCCGGGCGAAGCCATTGCGGTGACCAGCGACAGCTTTACAGTAGTGTGGAATCCGCCGGAGGATCCGGATACCGGCAATCCGCTGGCAGTCGACGGCTATCGGTTCTATTACCGGGAACACGGGACCTACCAATGGACCCATCTGGCCGATACCGGCGCAACAGTGACCGAATATACGGTTACTACTGCGGATATTCCGTACGGCGAGTACGACTTTGCCGTTTCATCGGTGAGCTCCGGTGAAGAGTCGGAACTGCACACCAGCTATGATGATACTGCAGTGCCTTCCTACGGCTGGTACATCGACTGGAATTAAGAGATAAAAATGTAGCCTCTCCGCTGCAGGGCACCGTGATGAAACTATTACTCCCTCATTCACGCGTGTCCTGCAGCGTTATCATCTAGAAAGCCCTCGTAAATTATCTTCTCACCGCCGTCCAGTGTTACCAGCTGATAATCCTCGAACTGCGAAAGCGCTTCGGGTACATCGGCGATAAAGACTATATCCGGATTGATTTTAAAGATCTCATCGGGAGGAATTGCAGTGTCCTCTTCCAGGATGAGCCCGCGTATGTCGGCAATAATATCGCTGAAGTCGCGTGAGAGAAAGCGGGTTAGGAGAATTTCGCTTCCGTCCCGCTTCAACCGGCTGCGGGCCTGCTGCGAGGTTCCGGCTTTGACCACGGAACCGGCACAGACACCCCCGAATCCGCGGTGTCCGCGATTGAGAATGCTGCCCAAGAAGTGAACTTTAATCGTGTTCATGGGTATCGGGGAGTTGAGCGGAATTCCGGCTGCCGTAACGACCCGGTCGGGTTTTTTAATGAAGCCGTGCTGCATCGCCAGGCGCAGTGCGTTCTGCAGCATCATTTCAGATTCATGGACCAGTTCAGTGCAGATGGGGAATATACCCCAGTTCAGCATGAGCTGCCGGTAGGCTACTTGGCTGGTTGTTACGGCGATAATATTCTGTTCCGGCCGGTAGTTACTGAGGGTTCGCGGGCTATTGCCCCGCAGAGTGGGGGTTACGATTGCGCTGGCCTCGATTTCCTGCGCGACGATATAGGCCGCCTTGGCAATGGCGTGACCGATATCCGAAGATGATTTCTCCGGATCGAAGAAACGGCGGTTGCGTTGCAGATACTCAGGTGACTGCTCAACTGCCATTGCAATCCGGTTCATTGTTTCAACCGACCGCAGCGGGTATCTACCGTTGGCGGTTTCGCCCGAAAGCATCACCGCATCGGCCCCGTCGAAGATTGCGTTAGCCACGTCCGTCAGTTCGGCGCGGGTCGGGTTGGGGTTGTGGATCATCGAGTCGAGCATCTGGGTGGCGGTGATAACGGGTTTATTCTGCTGGATGCACTTTTCGATTATACGCTTCTGAGCCAATGGGATTTGCTCGGTGGACAGCTGTACGCCCAAATCGCCACGGGCAATCATTACTCCGTTTGAAACCCGGATGATGTCGTCGATATTGTCGATTCCCTGCTGGTCCTCGATCTTGGCGATGATATGGATAGGCGAATCGTGCTCCTTGAGCAGCTCTCTGATCTCTTCCACCTCCTGAGGCGTCCTGATGAAGGAGGCGGCGATAAAATCCATTTCGTGCCGGATGGCAAACAGGATATCCTGTTTGTCCTTTTCTGTGATGGCCGGCAGGGTAACCTTTACACCGGGTATATTCACATTCTTTTTACTGCCGAAATGGCCTCCGTGGCGGACCAGACAGTGTACTTCGGTTCCTTCGATTTTCGTTACTTCCAAGTCGATCACACCATCGGCAATGAAGATGTGGGTACCCTTCTGCACATCCTGTGGCAGGTGTGTGTAACTTATCGACAGCCTTTGGCTGTCACCCTCAATTTGTTCGATGGTGAGAGTTATTTCGTCACCGGCATGCAGTTCAATCTCGCCATCGTTTTTTACCTTTCCTGTTCGTATTTCAGGACCCTTAGTGTCCAGCATTATAGCTACCGGGATGCCGGTTTCGGCGGAGGCCTGGCGTATTCGCTTTAGCCGGCCGGCCTGCTCCTCATGATCGCCGTGTGAGAAATTGAACCTGGCGACGTTGATGCCGGCCTTCAGCAGGTCTTTCATGGTCGAAACATCGTTGCAGGCGGGGCCTAGAGTAGATACTATTCGGGTTTTTCGTAACTGCGCCATAAACTATCCTCCTTATTCTATACTACTCAGGATATTAATATCACCGGCCTTTCGCAAACGGTCACCTTCATATATATTAAAAATATGGACAGATTTGACGAAAGAGATACGATATTTTCACGGATGACCCTGGAACCGGGTAGCGAAAGATATACACGGTATTACGAACGGCATCCGGAGAAGAAAGCAATAGATGATGAGCTGCGCAGCGCCCAACCCGGCAAGTTTTCAAATAAGGTGCCCGAAGCCCCGATGGTGGATACGACCTTTGCCTTTATTACCCGGCTGCGGGACTTTGTGCGCGGTTTCGAAGGGGAATACAGAGCTCCTGAACATCTCAAGCAGAAACTCTCTTCCTCCGAACTGACCGAGTATCTGAAAAAGTCCCTCGCCTCGTACGCGGCGGTACTCAGCGGAGTAACGCATACCGATGAAGAGTGCGCCTATTCGGTGCGGGGGCGGGGGGAGCGCTACGGCCGCGAAAACAACGAACTGCTGCCGTACACGCTGGTATATGCATTAGAGATGTCGGTGGAGGAGATGCGCACCGCACCGGGAATTCGGGAGGCGGCGGAGGTAGCCGGTACATACCTGCGGGTGGCGGTTCCGGGGCTGGTGATTGCTTCCTACCTGCGGGGACTAGGTTATAACGCGGTCTGTCATATGGACGGGGAGAGTGAGCTCGTTTTGCCGCCGATAGCCGCGCGGGCCGGCATCGGCCAGATAGGCCGGCACGGGCTGATAGTGAACAAGAAGTACGGCAGCCGAATCCGCCTCGGTGCGGTGACTACCGATGCGCAGCTGGAGCTGGATGAGCCGGTGGACTTCAAACTTCCGAAGGTGTGCGAGGTGTGCCGCAAGTGTTCAGCGCTGTGTCCGGTGGGGGCGATCCCCAAGGGTTCCATCATCGAGGATTATGCGAATATGGTGCGTTCGATCGATCATGAAACCTGTTTTTCAGCCTGGAAGCAGTTCGGCACCGACTGCGGGGTATGCGTGTCGGCCTGTCCGTATTCGAAAGTGGGCGGTAACGCAGCCGCGGGCACGAAAGCCGGGCGTACACCCGATAAATCCCAGGCGGCACCGAAACCGGGAGACCCGGATTTTCTGAAAGCATATATGTTCGGCGGCCCGGACGGTCCCGCCGGCCCGGGCAACTCAACCGAAGACCCCGGCGAATAGGGTTCAGTAAATTACCAGTCTTTGACCCTGGCTTCCAGCAGCATCCGCAGATCCACCAGCTGTCCGATGTGGTATGAGTTGTGATCGGCGGCAGTGACGGCCTGCCGCACGATGCTGTGCTCAGCCGAATGCGGGAGCGGGGCGAAAATATCACGCTCAGGGTCGAGCAGCATCTCCTGCAGGGTTTTGATACCCGTCTCTATGGATTCAATTTTTTCATACCACTGGTCGATACTCTCCGGGCCGTCGTTCTGCGGCCAGTACCCGCCGGGATACGGCTTCGGTTCGTAGTTACTGTAATCGATATAATCGATAATGTCCCACAGAGCCTCGGCTGTGTGATAGACCAGCTGCCAGGCGGTGTGGTCGATGTGGGGCACACGGGCCACGATTTTTTCTTCGGGAAAATCGGCCACCGCCTGGGCAAAACTAATGTGGGCACCATGACCGGCGACCACGCCGGCCAGATACTCACGAAACTCTTTTTCGTTCATTTACTCCCCCTGTTCACGGGCCATCTGTTCCAGCACCCGGCCGAGCCGGTCCAGCTCCTGCGCAGCTTCGCCGAATCGCTTCTCTCCGAGCAGTTCGAAGTAGGTATCGAAGGCGTTGTTGGCGCTCCGGATGAGCTGCTCCATTCCTTCCGGCAGTTCGGCGGCACTGGGGGCGGGTTGGGCCGCCTGTTCTGCTGCCCCGGCCTGTTCGCCGGCGCCCGCCTGTCCCTGCTGTGAGGTAAACTGCGAAACAACGTCCTCGTTGAGTTTCTGCGGACCTACATCCTCTGAATACAGGCCCCGGAGGGCTTCTTCGAATGATTCTGCATACGAGAGATTGTCGTTGTGCATGACTGCTACCAGCCGCAGCTCAGGATACGCGGCGGTTTCCGACTGCAGGTAGATCGGTTCCACATAGAGCATTGTGTCGTCAATCGGAATCGCTATCACATTGCCGCGGATCACATTGGAACCGCGTTGGTTCCAGAGAGTCAGCTGACTGGATAGGTAGCTGTTCTGGTCGATCTTGGTTTCGACCTGCTGAGTACCGAGAACCCGCTTGTCCTTCGGGAATTTGTACGCGATAAACTCGCCGTAATGCTCTGGATCGCTTGCTCCGGCGATCCAGCCGATGAGTACCTGCCGGTTTTTCGGGGTAAAGGGCATCATGACGACGAACTCCGGCTGGTCGGAGCCTGGCCGTTCCCACATCACGTAGTACGGCTTTACCTCCTGCACATCGTTGTAATACTTTTCAGTTGCCCTGACCCACAGGTCCTCCTGGTTATAGAATACCGCCGGGTCGGTCATGTGGTATTTAGCATAGACCTCGCCCTGCAGCATGAGGTAGTTGGCCGGGTAACGAATGTGCTGTTTGAGTTCGGTGGGCATTTCGGACTTATTTTTGAATATTCCGGGGAATATTCGGTTCCATACCTTGATAAGGGCATCGCTCTCGTCGTAGATGTACATGTCGATATTGCCGTTGTACGGGTTCACGATAGCCTTTACGGAGTTGCGGATGTAGTTGATCTGGCCGGTCAGCTGTTGTTCGCTGCCCCGCCGTCGTTCTGCTATCCGTGAACTTCCGACCGCCCCGGCGGTGTAGTATTCACTGTACGGAAAATTGGTTGAAGTGGCGTAGCCCTCGACTATCCAGCGCAGCTCTCCGTCTATCAGTACGATGTACGGATCGCGGTCGAAGGTGAGAAAAGGGGCCACACGGTTGACCCGTTCCAAAATGTCGCGATGGAACATGACCCGGCTGTCTTCGTCGGTATATCCGGAGAAGAGGAACTTGGTTCCGCCGAGTTTGTAACCGAAAATAAGCTTTCGAAAGAAGTTGCTTACCTCGACACCTCCGTCGCCGGCGTATTCGACATATGCATTTTCATCCCCGCTCGGATAATCAAACTCTTTCTCCTGACTATTGGCGACCACGTATTCATCTGTCAATTCACCGTAGTATATTTCCGGACGGTCAACCCGCAAAGACTCGAACTCATGCTTGGGGGGAATATCTTTGATAAGCAAATGCGGAAGTCCGGATTCTGTAAAGTCATTAACCGTATTCATTGTGATGCCGTAGCCGTGGGTGTATTTGAAGCGTTTGTTTACGAAGGTCTGACTCTTGGGCGGCAGATTATCGGTTTCCATTTCGCGGGCGGAAATCATAACCGAACGGTAGTCGCCGTCAATATGGTAACGGTCGATATCTATATCCCGGAATTCGTAATAAAGCCTGATTTCCTGAAACTGTTTGTACACCGAATCCAACGCTCTCCAGTCCCAGAGCCGTATGTTGGATATAGTTCCCTGGTTGTCTTGAACCATCTGCTGGTTGAACTCCTGACTTACCGGAAACTCTTTCTCGCTGATATTCATCAAATTGAACCCGTGGCGGGTCATCTCGATGTTGTTGTTGATATACTGCCTTTCCATAGTGATTTCATTGGGGCTCACCTTTAAAGACTGAAACAGTCCCGGTACGATATTCAGCACCAGGAACCACAGCACCAGGATGACAATCAGAACCGATCCGGCACCGGTGGCCTGCGGATGCAGCATGTGCGAGAAGAGCTTACCGAATGGTGTACCGATCTTACGACGGAGGGCCGGGATCCACAGGACAACGGCACCGGCGAGGGCGATCAGAGCTGCTATTAAATACATCGGCATACGGATATGTGCGTCCGTCCAGCCGGGTCCGACGGTTATGCCGCCGGCGTCGAGCAGCAGGTGGTACCGGTCGAGCAGTTTGCCCACTGCCAACAGTACGAAGAAGAGAGTTGCTGCGGCCAAGAACAGGCCGCCGCCTTTCTGCGATTTTTCGGCCTGGGCCTGCTCTTCCTCTTCCGGCGTTACATCCCTGGCTCCGGTTCCACCGCCGAAATATTTACTGAGCCCCTGCTGGGTGTGTGCATAAAGGGGCAGAAATGTCAGAATTACGGCGATTATCGAAAGAATGAATAGGAGCGAATAAATTATATCTAAAAAGGGCAGGGTAAACATATAAAAGCCGGCATCCAGCCCGAGGATTGGCTCTTTGATGTCGGTAGTGTGTTGATACAGGAACTTGAATATGGTATCCCAGCTGCCGACTCCCCTCGAGATGCCGATCAAACCGCCTAAAACCAGGGGTACCAGACGAAGTGTCTTACGCGGCAACCCGCTCTCCTTTGGGATTTGCACCAGAAGTGCAAAGGGGAGCAGTACTCCCACTCCAATTACCAGACCAATCAGACCTGAAACAAGCTTGATGAGGATCTCTTCCCAGAAACGGTTTACATAGCCGAGAGAATCAAACCACAGCTTCTCGACCCAGAAACCCATGAACCAGAAAAACAGGAGGGTTACTACCGCAAGTGCGGCCCCTATGATAATGCTGCGCTTTTTTCCGGAGTGAATCCCTCGAAACAGAATTGCTCCGCTGATTACTATTAATCCTAAAAATACTACTGTATACATGCTGACTCCTTTCCCTTCAAAACCACGCTTCTTTCGGCATGTAAATTCAAGATAGAAAAAATAGCCGCGGAATTCAAATTTGAATCTCCATTCGGTGGCTTGACGAATGGTCCTCCATGTTCGCATGTATTTAAAGAGGAGGAAGTATGACGCTATTAGTAAAAATTACCGTGTCCGTTGGCGCTCTAATAATGTCGCAGATTATTCAGCGCCTGCTCAAGCGGGCAATTGATAAGTTTATACGGACACAGAATATAAAACGATCCCGCGGTGCGGCATTGCACAAATTCAAGAGTTTTCTCATTTGGATGGTCACAATTATTCTGATCGTGTATGTATGGGGCCTCGGATTGAAGAATGTGTGGGTCTTTATTTCCGGTATTTTGGGTATTATTGCCATTGGCCTGGTCGCAGTGTGGAGTATTCTCAGCAATATTATGGCCGGATTCATCCTGTTTTTTACCAATCCCTTCAAAATCAATGATGATATAACTATTATGCCGGAGGGGTGGCACGGTACGGTCGCCGACATAAGCCTGTTTTTCGTGACCCTGCATGATGAGAATGAGAATGAACTGCATATTCCGAATAATGTTGTGTTTCAGAAAGCGATAAAACGGGTGACCCGCAGGTAAACTATACCTTGGAAGAGGCCGATATTAGGAGTAATGGAAGCGCAAACACACGGCGGCAGTGGAATTTTGTCTCAGGTTACGGCGAATGAGGATACGCAACGTATTCTATTTCTGATCGAGGCTGTGCGTACCCTTTTCTACAACCATTTTGATAAGGGTTGGTTTCTCAATTTACTCGAAAAGATGTCGTTTCCCTCCTCAGTATTGCGTCAGATACGGCAAATGGTACAGCTGCACGATTTGTTCGAACGGGATACCCACATACTCGAGTCCGGGGTCGAAGCTCTGGAGGAGTTTATCAGCTTTTCCCGCTATTCAATTCAGCCGGTGCTGCGCGACGAGCTGGGGATGTCGGGTTTTTCACCGGATCAGAGCGGGCGCTCCGATGCGAGTTCTTCGGTAATACGAGGTTTTTTCATCTATGCATTCCCGCACAATCTGGACCGCTTGGAAGATCTCACCTCACAGCTGAAACCCCTGGTTCGTAAATTGAGCTCCGAAATGCCGCCGATCTATCCCTCCTCCTATACCGCGTGCCGGTCGCGCTGGTGATAGTGCGTGTGCAGCAGGTGGTGTGACTTCTCTCCCCCGGGGTTCTTGAGGTATTTTTCATACAGAGCAGCTACTTCCGGGTTTTCATGTGACTTGCGTAACGGCAACCCCGCATCTTCAGTATAGAGCCCATTGGCCCGTTTGGATCGCTGGTAGAGCGAGTTTTCTATCGGCTGACCTCCGCCGCCGACACAGCCCCCGCGACAGGCCATAACCTCGATAAAGTGGTAGGACGGTTCCTTTCCGGCTTTGACCTCATCGCGAACTGTACTCAGGATTTTACGCGCATTCGAAAGGCCGTGGACTACGGCAACCCTGATTTCTGTACCGCTCACCGGTACGGCCGCAGTTTTGGTATCTGCCAGCCCGCGTACGGGGGTGAAGTCGATTTGATCCAGAGGCTGGCCGGTTTTCAGTTCGTAGGCAGTTCGCAGCGCAGCTTCCATTACCCCGCCGGTTGCACCGAAGATGGTGGCGGCCCCGCTGTACTGCGAGAGCATGGAATCCGGTTTAATCCCTTCCAGCTTTTGAAAGTTGATGCCGGCTTGCCGGATCATCCGGGCCAGTTCGCGGGTGGTCAGCACCCGGTCTACATCCTGGTACCCGCTGTCATTCATTTCGGGCCGTTCTGCCTCGAATTTTTTAGCAGTGCAGGGCATAATCGAAAGACTGAAGATGTGGTCAGGTGCCAGATTTCTGGTTTCTGCAAAGTAGGTTTTTATAAGAGTGCCCATCATCTGTTGGGGTGATTTACAGGAAGAAATATTGTCGATCAGATCGGGAAAGTATGTTTCACCGAATTTGATCCAGCCCGGCGAGCAAGAAGTAATTAGGGGAAAGGGGCCTCCAGCTTCCAGGCGGTTGAGGAACTCGGTACCTTCCTCCATGATGGTCAGATCGGCAGAAAAGTTGGTGTCGAACACCGTATCTATTCCCAACATTTTCAATGCCTCATATATTTTGTCGATTACGAGCTCTCCCGGCTCCATGCC
>JAASTM010000035.1 GCA_021767325.1 Spirochaetales bacterium | reverse complement strand
TGGCTGTGGCGGCAGAGCGAGCTCGGAAAAATGACTTTAGAGACCACCGATGTGTTTTTTCAGCTGGTCGGCTTCAAGGGCGAGCATTTTTCCCAGATAGAAGGCGCCATGCAGGAGCTGGAGGAGACCCTCAGCAGTCGCTTTGGCGGCAGTGTGCAGAGCTACCTCGTGGATCAGGCCAAGCCGGAGATTACATGGTGATCGGCCGCTACACGCCGTCAGCAGGTGTCAACGGTGCCAGCGGCGCCAACCGGCGGTCTGAAAATTGTGGGATCTGATAAACATAGATACGCCATCTCACGTTTCTCCAAGCATTGTCAGCACTCAGAGCGGAGAGTCAAGATCCCACAATTTTCGGGCTTCCGGCGCGTCGGTCTGTATTTATTCGGTCTTGATCAGCGGAATTTGGACCTCGGTAACGTGTAGCTGCGGATCGCTGGAAAGAGTGTAATCGCTGAGGGTTCTCTCTATGCCGTAGCCGGCCGGTGTTAGCCGCCGCTTGGCGGCGAAGGCAAGCATTTTCTTATACCATTGAGCGGCGTCGGAGTGATCGCCCCGCACATAGACGGTCAGCCAGTCTCCCTCCGGCAGTTCGTCCTGCAGTTTCGGGTTGTCGAGAAATGGATCGTCGGCCGGCAGGAATATCCCGCTGAAGTCGGTTGCATTGCGTGTATCCACAGCAGCCAGGTCTACAAAAAAGCCCGGATCCCCGATAAACAGACTCGGTGGCAGATGACCTTCCTGCTCAAAACGGATGAGCTGCCGCTCCCACTCCAGGGGCTGAGAGACTTCGGCGCGGTAGGCAAATATGCTGCGGGCCTGAAAGTGCTGCAGGCGTATGGTGTCGAACTCGGTAATACTCAACACATAGTCGAGCGCCTGGATGCGTTTGTGCACCCTTTGTTCTATCTTCCGTAGATGCTCTATCTGCCCGGAAATAGTGCCCAGATGCCTCTGCAGCTGCTGCCGGTACTCATCGATCCTCGGGTTGTTTAATAGCCCCCGGATCTCCTCGATCGACAGACCGGTGTGCCGCAGATAGTTTATCATCCGCAGCTCTTCGATCTTTTCCACCGAAAAATACTTGTACCCGTTCTCCAATGCGCCGCTGGGGGTAAACAAATCTATTTGATTGTAATAACGGATTGTCCGGGCCGGAACCCCGGTAATGCGGGCCATCTCGCCGACAGTCAGTTTCAGATGCACTGTAGTTCGCCTCCTCAGCTGAAAACTCAGTGTACCCCTGAGCGGCTGGGTTTGAAAAGCTGCAGTTGAGTTAATTGTCCACTCCCCGAGTGACGACTATGAGTGCCAAAAAGTGAAAGACAAAAAAAGCTGCCTCCGTGCTGGAAGCAGCTTCAATCTTTATTATTCTTTCACGGCCCATCTGCGGGGCCATTCGTATCCCATTTCCTCGGTAATATCCTGGAAACGGTTCATGATCTCCCAGCCGGGTAAACCCATTGCCGCCATCTCAGCTGCCCATTCGGCGGGTATATCATCAACTCGCGAAGCCCATTCTGCTCGTTCATCGGCTGGCAGTTCGTAGAACTCTACACCCTGTTTTTCCCACTCACTGAGAATTTTTTCACGCCATTGGTCGGCTAGTACATCGGTGAGATATATCTCTGCTTCCTTACCGGTTTCGAGCATGATCTGCTGGACGTCTTCCGGCAGAGAATTGAACTTTTCGAGGTTGAACATAAGGTCCCATGGTGCGCCGACCATCGCGTCAATTTTGATGTAGTTCGGGGCTAACTCCTGGACCTTGAATGCATTCATGTGGGTAATCGGATGAAAATCTATTTCTGTTACGCCTGATTGTAGAAGGTTATATCTTTCATGCATTGGTGCAACTACCGGAACGAGGCCGGCAACCTTAGCCCAACGGCCAAAATACTTTCCAATCAGTCCTATCTTTTTGCCTTCCATATCCTCGAGGGACTGAATCGGGGTTTTGCTGCACATATCGTAAGGTTGTGTGACGAAGTTGGCAATGAGAATTGCATTCTGCTTCTCAAGTTCTTCACGGAATGCGGGGAATTCCTCATAGATCTGTCGCTTAGCCTTACTTACCATTGCCATATCGGTTGGGCCGAAGGGGATGGCATAGAGAAAAGGTCCTAAGGGGGTTTTTCCTGGTGTATAAATTCTGCAGCCCATAATCACATCGACCACACCCTTTTGCAGAATGTCCAAATGCGACGGTCCGGATGCCAGGGAAGCCCCCCAGTGGGTTTCAAATGTTACCCTTCCGTTGGTTCTTTTTGTAACCTCGTCCATCCACCATTTTACGCCGTCACTATTCTGGAATCCACCTGGAGGTGACGAAACGGAAGAGAATCTCAGCTTGATAGGTTCTTCTTTGACTACCTCCTCTTCTGATTCAGTAGCCGTCTGTTCCTGGTTTCCTCCTGCCCACGCACCTTGAGCTAAAGTGAAGAGTAAGAGAAACGCAAAAAACAGATGAATTACACTGGATTTCTTCATCAGTTTGCCTCCTAAAAAAATAATTGGATACAATGTCCAGAATCCAGTATACTATATGAATGTGGGATGTCAAGAGAAATCAACTTCATGCAGCTTTTAGTAGTGATATGACCCACAGATCATTATCTGTATGAGATAATGTAATTATTGAGTAAAGGAGTAGCGACTATGCAGAACCCTGGAAAATTTATTCTGAATCTGGAGGATGGAAGAAGCGAACCTATAAAGGATTTGGATGGGGCTTCCAGATTAATACTGATTGACAAGGATACGGTCGGAGCTGAAGACATTACTTTCGGATTCAGTAGATTCGAGCCTAAAACTTCAGTGCACAAAAAACATGCCCATCCTGATGCCGAAGAGATAATGTATATTCTATCCGGCAGGGGAATCACCGGGATAAAGGATCAGGAGTATGAGATTACGTCTGGAGAAACTCTCTGGGTGCCACGCGGTGAAACCCATTGGTTCTATAACCCGTTCGATGAACCCTGTGAGTTCTTATTTCTTTACACCAGGAACTCACTTTCGGCTGCAAAGTACAAATTATTCGGAGAATGAGGGCTTGTTTCCAGCTGGGCTAATCGTGCCTTAGTTGCAATTAAGCGCGACTTGTTGTATCTTGTATCCAATATCCAGCAAATTGGGAGTTAACTTGGATGGATAATAATAAGAAGTCAGAAGAGCTTGTGAATGAAGGTAATCCGATACGACAAGTATATCGGAGTATGCAGGATATCGTACTTGAGACACTCAAGGAAGAGATTTTATCCGGAAAACTGAAACCGGGTGATTCTTTGAATACCCTGGAGCTTTCGAAGCGTCTCGGAGTAAGTCGTACACCGATTCGAGAAGCGTTAAATCATCTTACGTTAATCGGCCTTGCAGAGTATGAACCTTACAGGGGATGTTTTGTCCGGAGCCTCTCCGTAGAGGAGATTCTTGAAATATATTTTATACGCGGAGCTTTAGCCGGTATAGCTGCCAGACTGGCAGTTGCCAATATAGGCGACGAGGATAAGGAGTATCTGAGTCAGCTCTGTGATGAAATGGATAGCCTGCTGGAGGCCGGTGAGCAGGATCTCATGCTTGAAAAAAATGCACAGTTCCACGATACGATCCAAAAGGCAGCCCAGTCACCGAGGCTGGAGACCCTCATACAGCAGTTTTATACTCAAAGTGAACAGTATCGCCATCTGGCGCTTGAGTTGCCGGGACGATATGAAGAGGTCTGTGCTGAACACCGTAGAATATTGAGAGCGGTTCAGGAGAATGACGGGGAAGCAGCGGAAAAGTATTCCCGGGAGCATCATTTCAATACCGCCAGATGGATTGCAAAGTCGATCGGCAAGGATGTAAAAATCTGAGTTAGGCGATAAGCCTTCTGTTTTCATAAAGCACGCGCTGTAAAAAGCGGGTGCTTTTTTTCTTGACTTAGTACGTTTTTGCTGTATACTGGATATTGTATCCAATTATATTGGCAGGCACGAAATGAAAAAGAATCAAACCCAGAGTATGCCGAAAAAGATGCAGGCACTGGAACTTTTATCGCCAGGGAAGTTCGAGATAAGAGAGAAGCCGGTGCCTACACCCGGGCAGGGAGAGGTTTTATGCAAAATAAGAGCAGTTGCCATATGCGGCAGCGATCCGGAGATTATCCGCGGCGACTTAGCTGGAACCTGGCCTCCCGGGTACCCATTTACCCCCGGTCACGAATGGGCGGGAGAGGTTGTGGCACTGGGAGGGGGAGTATCGAAGTTCAAAGTGGGTGATCGCGTGGCGGGAGAAGCACATAAAGGCTGCGGATACTGCCGGAATTGTCTCGAAGGCAAGTATAATCTTTGCCTAAATTATGGAAACAAAAAAAGCGGCCATGCACACTACGGTTTTAATACAACCGGAGCCTATGCTCAATACAATGCGGTTTCCGTCAAAGCAGTATCCCTGCTCAGCGAAGGTGTAAGTTTTTCGGAAGGAGCGTTAATTGATACTGCCGGTGCAGCACTGCATGGCATGGAACTAAGCGGAATCACCGAAGGCGGTAATGTGGTTATTGTCGGTCCGGGGCCGATTGGACTTATTGCAATGCGACTTGCCAAAGCACTGGGGGCGGGAAGAGTCATAGTAGTTGGGCGGGGGATGCGGCTACAGAAAGCTGGTGCTTTTGGTGCGGATGCCCTGGTCAACTTCGAGGAGACCGACCCGCTGGAGGCAGTATTGGAGCTTACTAACGGAGATGGAGCCGATGAGCTTTTCGAGTGTTCAGGGGCCAAGGATACTCTTAATCAGGGTATTAAGATGGTGTGTAAGGGCGGAGCCGTGGTGTTGTTGGGAATTCCCGCGACGGACCTAAAGGAAGAGATTGCCTTCAGGCACATAGTTCACAATCAGATAAGAATCCTCGGGTCGAGGGCTAATCCAAATGTGGCTTGGAAGGTGAATGCACTCATTGCGGCTAAGCAGCTACAGGTGAGTGATCTCATAACACATACTTTTCCTCTCACCCAGTTCGAAGAAGCTCTTCAGACTTTTCTCGAAAGACGCGATGGTGCTGTTAAGGTTGTTGTTCAACCTAATGGCCCCGAAGGTTTAGGGGGGGACTATGAGTAAGTTTCTCGAGGCTTTTCATAAGGGAGTCTCTATATTGAGAATAGGATTCGTAGGGATTTCGGGGTTGGCCTTGCTGTTCTTGACGGTGATGATTACTGCGGATACGTTTTTTCGCTATGTTTTTTCTGCACCGTTTCCCGCTTCCGTTGAAATTAGCCAACTTGTGCAGCCCTATGTTATCTTTCCTCCGTTTGCATATGCTCTGGCAACCAAGACTCATGTCAGAGTAACCATGGTAACTCAACATTTTAGGGGCCGAGCACGACGTGTGGTAGAACTGTTACCTTTTCTTATCGGATTTATTTTCTTTGGTATCCTCTCATACGTGAGTTGGCTCAATTTTTGGGAGTCGGTAAGCATTAACGAAACAATGCTTGCAGCGGTGAAACTGTACTGGTGGATAGGAAAGCTTGCAATGCCGCTGGGAATTGTCATGATCACAATCGAATGTCTTTATCAGTTCATTGCTGTACTGAAAGATGGCGAAGAGACAAAGGCGGTGAATTGATATGACTTCTTTTATGATAGGATTGATTGGCATTGGTGTATTAGCAGTACTGCTAGTATTCGGTGTGCATATAGGTGTAGCGCTGGGGATAGTCGGCATAATTGGCACCTGGGCGATTGTGGGATTCGAGCCTGCTATTTGGGGGGCCGTAAATGTGTTCTATGATCAGGTAGCCTCTTTTGCGCTAATAACTGTTCCCCTTTTTATCGCAATGGGGTACCTGGCTTCTGCCGGAAAGCTGAGTACGAATATTTTCAATTCTTTAAATCAGTGGGTAGGCAGAGTACGCGGCGGTATTGGTATTGCAACTGTCGGCAGCTGCACCCTGTTCGGCACGATCTGCGGCTCATCACTGGTGACCTCCTCGGTCTTTTCAATAATTGCGGCGCCGGAAATGCGCAAACAGGGATATGAAAAGTCCCTTTCCTACGGAATCTGTGCTTCCTCAGGGCTTATTGGAATGTTGATACCTCCGAGCATCCTCATGGTTGTGTACGGTGTACTCTCTGGTGATTCTGTAGGAAAGTTGCTGATTGCGGGCATCGCCCCGGGAATAGCTCTCGGTATATTTTACTCGCTGGTTATTGTGCTGCTGCCGCTGTTTCGGCCAGGTTCGATTGAAAAAAGTAGCAGTCTAAGTATCTCATTTTTACAGAGGATCAAGAATCTAGTTAATCTATGGCCGGTTGTAGTTGTGGTTCTGATAATCTTCGGAGGTATTTTTGGGGGTGTGTTCACTCCAACCGAAGCCGGTGCAATTGCTACATTTGTTGTACTGGTGCTGCTGATTATCCTGGAAAAGAAGCACAGTATAAAACCTATAATAAATGCTCTTGCAGATACTGCCAGAACCTCTGCAATGATTTTTCTCATATTCGGGGGAGCTGCAGTTTTTTCACAATTTCTTGTTCTAACTGGAATTGCCTCGCGTACCGCAGAGTTCATTATAGGCATGAACCTATCGCGTTTCTCGTTTCTCCTAGTAGTTGCCTTTTTCTACATAATTCTCGGATGTGTGCTCGATTCCATTTCGATGCTCTCGATTACTATTCCTTTACTCTACCCGGTTCTCGGTGAAATGAATATTGATCCAATCTGGTATGCAGTAGTGGTGGTAATTGCAATTCATGTGGGAATGATTACACCACCTGTAGGCCTGTGCGTATATGGGGCGAAGGCGGTTGCAGAGCCGGATGTTACATTGGAAGATATCTTTCGCGGGGTATTTCCATTTTTCATAGTTACAATCCTAGTACTATTACTATTCATTTTTATCCCAACACTAAGTACATATCTTCCCAATCTAGTATACCAATGGTGATAGACAATCGAACAAGAGGGTAGAAAGGTATGAAAAAAGAGTATCCTGAGAGCATGCAGGCACTGGTGTTAACCGAACCCGGTAAGTTCGAAGTGAAGGACGTAGAGGTTCCGCGGTTAGAACCTGATGAAGTGCTGTGCAAGATTAGAGCCGTGGCCATATGTGGAAGCGATCCTGAAATTATCAGAGGAGATTTAGCCGGTTTTTGGCCGCCGGATTACCCGTTCATCCCCGGGCATGAGTGGTCGGGAGAAGTCATTTCCGTCGGTACCTCGGTATATGACTTTGTACCCGGCGACAGAGTCGCCGGACAGGCGCATAAGGGCTGCGGAGTGTGCAGACGATGCTTAGAGGGGCGGTATAACATATGTGAAAACTACGGCACGCATGCCTCAGGTCATCGTCACTACGGGTTTATCTCTAATGGTGCCTATGCTCAGTACAATGCTTATTCGGTCAAGAGCATTAACAAGCTTCCTGACAATATCACGTACCGTGAGGCTGCTCTAGTGGATACCTCAGGTGTAGTAATCCATGGAATGGAAATGACCGGAATAACAATAGGTGGAACGGTTGTTGTGTACGGACCAGGGCCGATCGGCATTATTGCCGTGAGAATGGCAAAGGCGAAAGGGGCTTCAAAGGTAATCGTTGTGGGCCGTAAACAAAGACTGAAAAATGCGAAACGCTTCGGTGCCGACTTTATTATAGACTTTGAAAAGGAACATCCGGTAGAGAGGATTCGCGAGCTGACCGGAGGAATGGGAGTAGACGAGGCCTTTGAATGTTCTGGCGCCCCTGGCACTTTTCGGCAGGCCGTGGAGTCTGTCCGCCGTGGCGGGCGGGTGGGATTGCTCGGAGTTCCGGAGGGTAAAGTAGATGAGCCCATTCCCTTTGGCTATACGGTCTCGAACGAGATCGCGGTGTTCGGCTCAAAGGCAAATCCGAATGTATCGGATAAAATTATTTCACTGGTTGCATCCGGCCGCCTCGTAATTAAAGATCTCATTACCCATACTTTTCCTTTGCAGCGCTTTGCAGAGGCCCTGGATACTTTTGTAGAAAGACGTGAAGGGGCGATGAAAGTAGTAATCGAACCAAACGGACCGGAGAAAAGCAGTGAATGAGAAAATTACTATAGTCGGTGCAGGAATGATGGGGGCTGGAATCGGAGCGATTGCCGCTCTTTCGGGCCATCAGACCGTTCTCTACGATGTGAAACAGGATATCGTTGAAGCGGGTGTAAACCGGAGTCTTGAAAATATCCGTCAGCTTGTCGAGGGGGAACTGACTGATGAAATTCACGCTGAGCACGCGAAAGAGTTGCTTTCCTCATCCGCCGTGTTAGAAGAGGCGATTGCGGGCAGCGGCCTTATTATTGAGGCTGTTACAGAGGATTTGCATCTGAAAAGGAGTGTGTTCAAGCAATTGGATATGATGACCTCGCCCGAGGTGATTCTGGCAAGCAATACCTCTGGATTGCGGATTAGCGATATCGTCACAGAAGTGAAATATCCTGAAAGAACTGCAACTACTCATTTCTGGTATCCGGCACATCTAGTATTACTGGTGGAAATAGTTCTCGGGGAATTTACCGATCCGGCGGTTGGAGAAAAACTGCGGACATTGCTCGCTAGCTGGGGTAAATCTCCGGTGGTAGTGCAGAGAGACCTGCCGGGACAACTCGCAAACAGAATACTTCAGGCAGTGATCCGGGAGGCAGTTCATATTGTAGAGAGCGGACTGGCCTCAGCTGAAGATGTAGATACGGCAATCAAAGCCGGAATGGCTCTGCGGTTTCCCGTGTGGGGACCCTTAGAGCATATAGACGGTGTCGGCCTGGACCTGGCACTCTCAGTTCAGAAGGATGTATTGCCCGATCTTGCCAATAGTTCCACCCCGTCGGTCTATCTCTCGGAACTCTGTTCTAAGGGGCATCTGGGCTCTAAGACCGGGCGGGGCTTTTATGACTGGAGTGTGAAAAGTATGCCGCAGCTGGCGGCATGCCGGGATGAGTTCATAATACAGACAGTGAAGCAGCTGAAACATCTAAAGGACAACGGATTATGTCGCTAATTAGTTTCTATCTTGGCACCTATACGGAACCTATCAAGTTTGGGACCGGAAAAATATTAGAAGGGAAAGGCGAGGGAATCTACCGCGGTACGCTCAATCCGGCGAATGGGGAGATACACATAGAAGGACTGGCCGTAGAGACAGTCAATCCATCCTATATTGCCTTTTCTCACAACAACTCAAATCTTTATGCAGTAAATGAATTGAAAGAGTTTAATTATAGAGCCAGCGGGGCTGTCAGTTCCTTTAGTTATGATGATTCAAACGGAAAACTAAACCTCCTCAACCAATTGCCCACTCAAGGCACTGATCCTTGTCATATCGTTACCGATCCTACCGATTCGGTGGTTTTTGTAGCCAATTTCATGAGCGGCAGTGTGGCAGTGTATAAAACTAAAAAAGATGGTTCCCTGGACGGCCCGACGGATTTTGTGCAACATTCTGGGGCGAGCGTTGATACCTTTAGACAGGCAGGACCGCATGCGCATGCAGTCATTTTCGATTCGCTCGATGGTCTATTGTATGTGCCTGACCTTGGGTTGGATAAACTGCTTGTCTACAAGGTAGATATCGAAACAGGAACTGTGAAGGAACGAGCTTCGCTGTGTACAAAAACCACACCGGGTTCTGGCCCACGCCATTTGGAGTTCCATCCAAGCAGAAGGTTCGCATATCTGGTAAATGAACTAGATTCCACAGTTGCTATTCTTGGCTTTGATGCGCAGAGCGGAAAGCTGAGTTTTCAGGAATGTGTGCCGTTGCTGCCGCCAGATTTTTCCGGTGAAAGTACTGCAGCTGATATTCATTTGTCTCCATCCGGCGAGTTTCTCTACTGTTCGAACCGAGGACATGACAGCATTGCTGCGTTTAGAGTTGATCAGGTGAGCGGCAGTCTTGCTTTGGTAGGCCACACCTCCAGCGGCGGCCAGTCACCGAGGAACTTTGCTATTGATCCGTCCGGAACATTCTTAATAACGGCCAATCAGGATTCTGATACGTTAGTAACCTTCCGGATAGATCCTGTCAGTGGCACTCTAAGCCCAACCGGTTACACTGCAGATGCACCGACCCCTGTGTGTATTAAGTTTTTGAAGAATGAGCTGTTCCTATGATTTCCTGGATCGACTCCAGCCCCTCATTGGTACAGTAGTCCGATAACTGGTCGACTATATCGGTCATGGCGCGGGGATTGATGAAGTTGTACATCCCTACGGCCACGGCGGTGGCGCCGGCCATCATCATTTCTATAGCTTCACGCCAGGTGCTTATCCCGCCCATGCCTATGATCGGCAGGGAGCTGGCGGCGTACAC
>JAASTM010000034.1 GCA_021767325.1 Spirochaetales bacterium | reverse complement strand
ACCATCAGTACGATCAGAATGAAAAAGGCCATGCTCTGCCGGGCCTGGTCGGTGAGCTGCGGCTTGATCGACAGGAAAAAGGAGTACTCACCTACCTGCCGGTAGGTATAGTCGGTCGGACCGAAGAGCATCCGGTATTCCTGGTTTTCGTATCTGGAATAAATCGTATGCTCCCCTTTTTTGATTATCAGCAGGTTGGGTAGCTGTGCAGCCAGTTCAGCGCTGTGGTGCTCACTGTAATTTTCCAAAAGTACGGTTTCGGTTGTATTCTGCAGCTCTGCACTTCCCGGGGCTGTCTGAATCATGGGCTGAACCAGACTCACGAGAAAGATGGTCAACACGGTTACGGTAACGGCAGTGGAGGTAATCCTGGCAACATGCCGCTGTGCCATGTGCGAACCGGTGTGTTTTATCTTTTTGAATACCTTCAGCACCCTCAGCAGCCGCAGGATCCTGGCAATCCGGATTGCCTTGGCAACCTTGAGAATGTTGAACACGCCTCCCAGGGCACTGAAGCGGCCTCCTCCGAGAAAAATGGCGGCCATGAGCGGGCCGCTGTTGAACAGCAGCAGCGGGACCGAAGCCAGCAAGTCTATCCAGCCCTTTTGATGAAACACGTACTCACCGGCCCGACGCTGTGAGGCGGCGGCAAAAAAGCGAATAAGAAACTCGATTGTAAAAAACAGGTCGAAGCCGAACCCCGTGATTACCAATATCCTGCGGACATTCCAATTCCAGCCGGCGACCAGAGCAAGATCCTCCAAAAAGGTCTGTACCAGCACCAGAACGATCGCAATAACCACCAGATTTTCAACGAAACCTCTTACTCTTCCCTGTCCCACTTTTACCATCCCTGTTCTGCGGCAATTTTGTACAGTTCATCAATCATTTTAATATCATACCCGAAATAGCGGTAATTCTTGCGGGCGATACTGAACCAGCTTTTTTCAGGGCTCGCAGCGCCGCGGTCAACCTGCATGTTCGGTTTGTACTCATGCGCCAGGTTGCTCAGAACCAGCGTCAGGCGGGCGGTTGCTGCAATGCGCGAGTTGTCTAAAAAGGAAATATTGCTCTCCACCCCGCTGCGTATGGCCGGTTCGGGAAAATGCGGCAGATGCCGTGCAAGCCCCTGGGTGACCTTTTCAGCCAGACCTGGCTGAAAACTGCCTCTGTGCCGATACAAGGTAGAGGGTCCTTCCGCAGCGGCGCTGCTGACCAAATAGACTGCCGGGCGAATCAGCAGTGATACTTTCATCATCTGCTTCAGCTCCTCTTTGCTCATTTTGAGCCGCTGTACCTTTTCCAGTTCGAAGCGGATGTAGTTGCGGGATTGAAAGATCTCCTCGATATACTTTTCTGCTAAGCGATAGGCCAGCGCGTTAAAACAGCCCGTGAGGGCCCGGCGTCCATTTGCAGTATGTACTACCTGTGTGGTCAGTTTCCACAGCTCGGTTTTCATTTCCTCTTGGGGTATCTTCGCTACTCCGAGAAAAGCGGTAAAAGACATCTCCAGCTGTTCGATGATGAGTCTGTGCAGATACCCCTGCAGGGCCGTGTCGGTAATTCTGAAGAGCTCATTGGTAAGCAGAGACCTTATTTCCGGCCAGCTCTTACCCGGAAAAAAACGACCCGAGGTCAGGGTCGGATAGAGTGCCCGGGCGTTCAGCTCGAGAAAAGCCAACAGTTGTTCTTCTTTCTGCAGAGGTGTTTGATTTCTCAGTGCGGGATTTTCCAGGAGATGCCGGACAAACCCTTCCGCTTTTGCCTGTTCGTCGCTCATTTCTTATTATTTCGTCAAAAAACTGATTTACATGATCTATTGTGTGTAAAATAATTATACGATGATTCGGCGCATTGCGACACCACTTTTTCTACTCATGTTCTGTCTCCCCTGCTTTGTCCCGTTGCTGCAGCTGCCCCAACTGACAGCCCGCGAGGTGCCGCTGCCCGAAGAGGAGGCTCCGGCCGCTCTTTTTTCCGCGGATCTGTATGACGCCGAGGTCGACTTTTTTCTCGAGGGTAGCTGGACCGCTTCGCTGCAGGGCGGTGCCGGGGTAACCTGGGGCGACGGCATAAGCGGTGTGCAGCCGGCAGTTCCTTCAGACTTTACCGACGGATTCAAGTTCGAGCAAATTCCACAGCTCACCCTTTCGCTGTGGTACATGGACCGCTACTTTTTCGAGACTACTATCACCGAAGAGCAGCAGCTTGAGACCTTCCTGTTCGGGTATTTCGGAGAAGAGGACGATTTTCTGCAGGAAGCCCGTTTCGGCAACACCGACATCGGATATGGCGATTACGGCCTGTTCTCCGTACCGGCCGCCTCCCGCCACTCCCTGGGCGGCTATGCCCGTTTCGAAGGCTCCGGCTCCGAGCACCACCTGGCCGCCCGCTACGACCCGGCCCAGCTGGAAGAGCTCCACTTTCGCGGCACCCGTCAGTTAGAGGAGTCGCTCCGTCCCCCCCAAGATTTCATCCGCGGCCGCTTTTTCGTCCTGCCGGATGCCGACATCGATTTTCTGCGGGTCTACGTACAGGATGACGCGGGCACAGTCGGTGGCGGAGGGAGTACCTACCGCCGCCTCACCGACGACGAGATGGTCTACTCCCTCGAAGAAGGCCTGCTGTTCCTGCGCTCCCCCGCCGATTCGAAGCTCGTGGTGTATTATGAGAAGGGAAGTACGCCGGTTGGTGATTCGACGCTCGGCAGCGGGGTGCTGACCGGAATAAGCGGAACGGGAGATAGTGCTGTTTTAGATTTAGGCACAACCATAGATTTCTACTGGAGCAACACCCCAGCCGGAGACTATTTTGATTTCGCCGGAATCAATGATTTTTACGACTGGCAGCACACTGTCGATGGAAATCAAGCCCTCCAGCTCTACAGCCCCGGCCAGTGGAGCCCCTTCGAGCTGCGTTCGGTGTACGCCGCCGGTTCGACTGTGCAGGCCGATTCGGGCAACACGACCCTCTGGCTGGCCGACAGGAACTCCAGCGGGGGCAGCCGCCTGCCGATCGAACAGTTTCAGGATCCGGATAAGGCCAGAATCGCGCCGGCTGGGTTCGACCTGCGGAGCCATGAAGCCCGCTACCCGCTGCTGGTGTACAGCAACGAGAGCGGTTGGGCCCGCTCGATTTACGGCCCCGGCCCCAGCGACGGTACCGAACCGGTGGAGAAGGAGCTGCGTTTTGAGCAGCTATCACCGGTCGGCAGCTACAACCTCGGAACGAACGTGCTGGAGGGGTCGATTACCGTGCTCAGAAACGGTGTACCGGAGCAGCGTTTTACTTTTAACCCGGAGACCGGCCAGATCAACTTTTTCATTCCCCCCGGCCAAAATGAGAGAATCGATATCAGCTTCCGCAGCACCAGCGCCCAGGCGGTCGGCGGGGACATCTTTGCGGCTTCCATCAACCGCTTCAAATTCACCGAGCAGTGGTCGGCCGACCTGAACCTGGGGCTGCGCTGGAATGCCGATCCCAACGCCTACATCACCGAGCCCGGCGAAGCGGAAGGTTCGATGCTGACCGCCGGCCGGCTGGCATACCGCAGCGACCGTTTCAGCTTTGCCGTGGAATCGGGCGTCAACGTCCGCAGCCCCAACACCACCGGCCGCCTGCGGCTGTACGGCATGAACGACAGCGCCTTTCCGGTATCTATAAACGGCGAACTGATGTATCCGGGTGCGCCGGTGAGCGCAACTAACTATGAGTCACCGAGCATCGGTCCTTTCCATCACGAACATCTAACAGAGTCCGAACGCGGCAGACTCTTTTACAAGGATTACTACAACTACAGTTTTGCCGGCGGGTATCAGCTGCAGAAGTATTCCTGGGAGCCGCCGGCCGATCAGGTGTACCCCTATTCCCAGAGCGGCGGTGACAACCGCACCGGCCCCTACATCGCCGCCACCGGCAGCGAAACCGAGGGCAACGCAATGGTAATGGAGTACGCCCTGGACAACAGCGAGTGGGTAGGAGGAACTATCCCGCTGAGCGAAGGCAATGGGGCGGTCGACCTGTCGCATGTACGGGCGATAACCCTGCTGGTGAGGCACATCGGGCGGGACACCAGCTCGCCCTCCGGCGATATTAACCTGCATCTACTGCTGGGGCGCCTGTACGAGGACCTGGATGCCGATGGGCAGCTCGACGAGGAGGATTCGCCCCTGGACGGCGGATTTGCTTTCAATGACGGGGGCTTTGTGCTGCCGGTGGCCCCGGCCCTGCCCTGGGCCCCCAGCGAAAGCCGGGTAAACAGCGAGGACCTGGATGGCAACAGGGTGCTGAATGGGGCTTCAGCCGTACTGCCGACACCGGTGGTCAAAAGCAGCACAAGCGATTTTACGCTGGCCGCAGGTACCGGATGGCAGCGCATCACTATTCCTCTGAGCGATACGGACCGAGAGAAGCTCAAATCCAGCACCGGTCTCGAATTTGTGGTCGCCGAAGCCTCCGGGACGTCCACGGCTGAAGGCCGGCTGCTGATCGCCGACATCGACCTGCAGGGCACCCCCTTTACCGGCGCTGCCGGGAACGCTGCCGATTTCGAGGTGTTCACCCGGGCCCTCGACCCCGGCAGTCCGAGCTACGAATCGCTGATGGATCAATCCGAGGCGGACCTGCTGAATGAAGACTCGGTTTTTAACACCAAGATCACCCGCGTAGCCTGGACAACGAATGACTGGTCAATGACCGGCTACCACACCCCCTTTCAGCTGGATGAGTATGAGTCGTTTTCCTTTTTTATGCGCACCGAATCGGCCGAACCGACCACAATGCGGCTGATCCTCAGTAATCCGCAAAACGAGGGGCTGGCGGTCGAGTTCAGCCCGCCGGCCGCCCACAGCGACTGGCGGCGGTACACCTGGAAGCTGCATTCCTCCGATCCGGAGGACCGCATACTGGTCGACGGCAGCCCGGTCGCCGGCGGGGCGCAGCTGGTCACGGCCTCCGAGGGCATAAGCCAGAAGGACACTGCCGCCGGGGTGAATGAGTTCAGAGTTGAGGCTGAGGTCGGAGGGGACGGGGCCCTCGAAATCGACGAGGTGTATCTCCATGACCCGCGGCTGGAGATCGGTGCCGGCGGCAGAAGCGAGGTGGAATACCACTATCCGGAGGCGCTCATCCGAATCGGGGAACAGCCGCTGCTGCATCAGCTGAATTTCCGGCAGACGGTGTACGGGCGGCAGGCCGGATATCAGGGCGGGCTGACCCCCGCGCCGGCGGCGGCGGTGGCGTTTACTAACTCCCTCGATTTCAAGCTGCTGAGCAGCAGCGTCGATCTGCATTACAACGGTCAGTGGGATAAGGAGGAGTATCTGCCGGCCGGGGGGTATCGTTTTGCACTCCCGCTGGCAGGGAACCGGATTAAACTGAGCGATGAATACAGTGAACAGCATCGCTACGGTTCGATCGATATTCTGAGGGCGGCCGAATTGAGGCTTGTCAGCCGAAAACAGAGTTCCATCGGTTTCAACAGCACTCTGCTGTGGGAGAACCAGGTAATGGACCGTCAATGGGACCTGTCGGCAGCCCTGCGGGAGCGGGACAATCTGCAGGTTACGGTGGAGTCAGGATTCCATTCAAGGAATGCAGAGATCGAAGCAGATGAGGGTGGATTCGGCAGCCGCTACGCTCGCTTTACCGAGTTGTTTTATCCGGTCAGCACATCCGGTCAGCACTTCCGCCACAGCGAGCACGCACTCGGCATTTCGCTTAAAGGCGATCGCCTGAGCGCCGATATGACCCATTCTCTCAGTACCGCCACATCCGCAGAGCAATCCCCCTTTGCATTAAAGGCGGGGGGCAGCTGGTCAGCGCGGCTCTCCTCGCGAATCGGGAAGAATCCGGCCCGCAGCCTGCGTTTAAACCACTCCTACCGCCGGGACAGTTTTTTCGAGGCGGAGTACGGAGAGCAAAACGGGTTCGTAGATGATCTGAGCAGCCTGCCCGGCCGTCTGCTGGACTCCCCTTTCATCTGGACCGCTGTGCCCTACTACGAGTTGTGGTCGCAGGAGCTGCTGCAGGAGTTCGAGGACAAAACTGAGGATCAGCTGAGCGCCGCCTACACTCCCTCCAGTGAAATCAGCATTGACCGCAATCCGGGCTCACGGCTCTATGACCTGTTTGCCCCGGCCCGCTTCTCCTTCGGAGTAGAGCGTAGCCTGCAGCGGAATTTCGACAGCGTAACCGACGCTCACAGCCTCAACGGTCTGTACCGGGCTACCGCCCTCAATTTGTTCGGACGCCTCGGCCGTTATTCCGTCTTTGACTGGTATCGGACCGAAGAAATAAGCCATTCACTGCTCTACACCGGGACTCTGAATGCCGAAGAGCAGATACACGCGTTGACATTCGGGCAGTTCGTAGAGCTAAACCTCAACCAACAGAGCATAGTGGGTGTGCACAGCACCTGGAAACAGACCTTAGGAGAGAGCGAACGCAGCGTGAACAGCCGGCTGTACTGGAAACATAGCCGCCGCTTCGAAGGAGAGGTTCCGTTTGAAGAAAGAATCCGGATTGAAGGTGAAAAACGGATCGAGCACTCCGAGGAGATCGAGTTCAGCCTGAAGGAGGAATCGACGGACGTACGCAGTCTCATGCTTACAGCCGGCCATACCAGCCTGCTGATTCTCGGTGAAAACGGCAGTGTGCGAGGCTTTGCCCGTGTGGGATACCGGCGGAATGAAAGCGCCGGCACCATTACCAGCAGTGTGCAGCATACCATAGCTGTCGAGATCGGCACGGAGCTGATTCTCAGCTATTAATTTGGGTTAATACTGTAATTTTAGCTGTTTTTGTAATATACTTTTTAAATGAGGGCTAAAACAAAGTTTCTTAATATATTTGCACTAATTGATGTAATTAAGAAACTAGTAAAAAGGAGCGTTCAATGAACTGGTTAAATCGCAGCAGTTTTTTGCTTTTACTCTTCGTGTTGTTGTTGTCTCCGCTGGGCGCACAGGAGTCCGCGGACACGGAAACATCCGCAGGAGAGACTGACGGGTCTCCGGAGAGCGGCTTCAACATGACTATTGAAATCGGCGCCGAGACATTCAACGAGGGCGGCGAGCAAGTCACCTATCAGAGTTTAGGATTGAATCCTGAATTCACCTTCGGTAAAGTGGGAATCGGATTAGGAGTTACCCTGCACTACCGTTTTGTAGATGATGCGGGGGACAGTACCTTCGACTTCAGAGAAGAAGACTGGATACCGGATAGTGACAACAGCTTTTTTGATATTTATCTGCCGCTGTTCCGTTACGTTCGCTACGGGCAGAAGGGGGATCCGTTCTACGGCAAGATAGGTACCATCGAGAATGCAACCCTGGGAACCGGATTTATTATGGCCAATTATTCCAATGCGCTTTTTCTGCCGGAAAAGCGGATTGTCGGACTGGCCCTGGATGTTGACGGACAGCTGTTCAACTTTCCGTATGTAGGGGTCGAAACCTTTGTCGGCAACCTGGCCCAATTCGATGTGATCGGATCCAGAGTATATGCCAGACCGCTCATAGATACGGGTCTGCCGGTTGTCAAAAATATTCAGTTCGGCGTGACGGCGGCCGCCGATACTCAGCCGGATGCTAACTACGATTTTACCGGCACGGCGAACCCCAGTACTGTCAGCATGTACAGCTTCGACTTTATCCAGCCCCTTCTCAGCCGCGAGATGTTCAATCTGGCGCTGTATGGAGATACAGCCTTTCAGCCGGGTGGAACGGAAGTCAATATGGGTCAGCTGGTCGGCTTCGGCGGAAAGGCACTCAAGTTTCTCAGCTACGGCTTCAACACCCTCTTTCTGGGCGACAATTTCGTGCCGTTCTACTTTGACGGAACTTATGACCTGTATCGTGAGGCGAAATATGAAATTTATTCCGGCCAAGAAACCGTGCCCGGTTATGCCGGCTGGCAGGCGATGCTCGGCTTCAGCCTGCTGAGCGATGCTATCGTCTTTCAAACCAGTGTCGACGCCGCATTTCAGCCCGAAACCACGAATCCTTCGACCCTGCCCCATCTACGCTCCACGCTCACCGTGGCCGAAGGGCTGCTGCCGGGAATCTTTTTCGACGTAACTTACGACAAAAAGTACATCAGTGATATAGGCGAACTGTTCAGTCGCGAAGATGCGGTAATCTTAGCCAATTTGAACTATAAAACCGGACCGGCGGTGATCACCCTCGGCTACACTCTGAGGTATGTACCCGAAACCGGCTCGTGGGAAACTACCGCCAAGCTTTCCAGCTCTATCACGATGTAGGGCGTAAGGAGGATTAATCATGAAAAGACTACTACTTTTATTAATACTGACCACACTCTGTGTACCAGGACTTCTGTTTGCGCAAAGTGCAGAGCCGTCTGCGGTCCTGGCCTATTACGAAGACGACACGCAGATCGAGGTGCTCGATACAGCCGGAGAGCCGGTGCAGGTCTACTTCGGGATGGCACTGCAGCCCGGCGATACGGTGCGTACCAACTCTACGATTGCAGAGCTGCAGCTCGAGCCGAACGGATCGATAATCAAGCTTTCCGAGAACACGGTTTTTACTATTGACGAACTGCAGAGAAGCGAGACCACCAGCAACAAGTTCAGCATGGCCGCCGGAAAGCTGCGGGCAATCGCCGCCAGTGCCGGCCTCGGCAACCGCTATCAGGTCAGTACACCATCGGCGGTCTGCGGTGTGCGTGGTACCGACTTCGGAGTTATTGCGATACCCGGACAGGAGGAACGCGCCTTCGTAGCCCAGGGAGTGGTGGAGTTCGTACAAAAATCCACCCAGACGGCTGTAACCCTCACGCAGGGCATGACTGCCAATGCACTGGCCGATACCTTCGAGGCGGTCCGGCTCTCACAGGAACAGCTGCAGGAACTGTTGCAGAATCTTCAGTTCCAGCAACTCGACCCGGGAGAAGTCCCCGGCCATCAGGTAGCCGCGGCCGAGGAAACTGACGAACCGGAGGAAGAAGGAGAACAGCCTGAACAGTCCGAGGAGGCCGAAATTCCTGGTGCCCAAGTAACTGCCGCCGGCGGTGAAACTGCCGAAGCATCCGGCGAGGGCGGCGGCGGAGACAGCGCGCTGGCCCGGGCTCTGGGTGAGATTCTCGGCTTCGAGGTCGGTACCGTTACCATGCAGGGCCGCACCTACTCCAAGGCCGTAATCCGGCCGGAGTTCGAGATCGGGAAGCTGCGGCTCGGCCTCTACCTGCCGATAGTGTATAACAACGATCTGTTCGACTACAGCCAGTGGTACCGTCCACTTGGTAACAACGAGTGGTCTTTCGGTAGCGACTACAACTGGAGCAGCGAACCGGCGGAAGCCGCCCATGACGCGCTGATCGACCTGGCGTTGAAAATACACTACCTCGAATGGGGCGAACAGCGAGATCCTTTCTACCTCAAACTGGGGAATCTGCACAACATGACCCTCGGGCACGGCACTATCATGGAAAACTTTGCAAACGACCTCGATTTTCCGGCGGTAAGGCGGGTCGGCCTGAACCTGGGTATCGACCGTAAAAAGGGCGGTTTCGAAATGGCAATTAACGACGTAGCCCGGCCGGAGATCTTCGGCGGCCGCATTTACTTCCGGCCGATCGGCCGCTTTGCCATGGGGCTGACCTCGGTAATTGATATTGATCCGCTGGACCAGGCTGATCCTGACTTTCAGGAGGCCGGAGAACCGCTGGCCGATGTAGATTCGATGCGTTTCTTTACTTTCGGCGGTGACCTGGAATTGCCGATCTTCGAGAACGATGTTATTTCGATTATCCCCTTTGCCGACGTAGCCGCCATGATTCCACAGAGGAACGGCGAAATGCAGTGGGACGTTGTGTACAACTCTGATGGCAGCAATTTTGATGACACTTTCCGTAATTACGGTCTGACCTCCGGTATCTTCGGTAACCTGCTCTTCGTCGACTACGAGCTGGAGTGGCGCTATTACAACGGGGTCTTCCGGCCGACCTTCTTCAACACCACCTATGAACGCATCCGCGGAACTCTGGTGGTGGAAACCGAAACGTATCTGGACGATCTGGAAACGGGCAGCCTTTCTGCCGATTACGATGAGTCGGTAATGGGCATTTACGGATCCGCCCACACGGTGCTCTTCAATCTGGTAGATCTGAAGGCGGGGTACATGTGGCCCTGGAGATCGCTGGACGATCTGGAGGACAAGAGCAACTTCAACGACGAGTTCAGCCTGGCGGTGTATCTGCTGCCGGAGGCAGCGAAACTCACGAAGGTGTACGGCGGCATCGAGTACTCGCGTACCAATTTCGTGCCGGCCTTTGTGGATGACGATTTGAGCCTCTTCGATGCCTATACCCAGCTGAAAGGCGAAATTGTATATCCGATTGCTCCGACTATGGATATCGCTGCAATTATCAGCACCGCGGTCAGTCAGGATGAAAACGGGAATATCGAATACGACGCCGACGGCGATCCGAAGATCGTTCCGAGCGTGACGATTGAATCTCGGATACACTT